>JBJFHQ010000386.1:0-6285 GCA_051893755.1 Oscillospiraceae bacterium | reverse complement strand
TATCCATCTTGTTGGAAACTACCTTGCCGACTCTTGTTTTTCTAAGATTTCTTTCTTCAGCCATTTTTAGTGCCTCCCTTACTGAACGTGAGACTGCTCGCGCAGAATAGTCTTGATGCGGGCAATATCCTTCTTAACAGCCTTAACTCGTGCGGGATTATCAAGCTGATTTACAGCAAGCTGGAAACGAAGAGCGAAAAGCTCCTTCTTCAAGTCAACGAGCTTGTTCTCCAGCTCCTGTGCGGTCATATCTCTGATTTCCGAAGCCTTCATTATACGCTCGCCTCCTCATCTCTCTTAACGAACTTGCACTTAATGGGGAGCTTGTGCATAGCGAGACGGAGCGCTTCTCTTGCGACCTCTTCGCTTACGCCGGCGATCTCGAACATAACTCTGCCGGGCTTAACAACAGCTACCCAGTATTCGGGTGAACCCTTACCAGAACCCATTCGAGTTTCAGCAGGCTTCTCAGTTACGGGCTTGTCGGGGAATATCTTTATCCAAACCTGACCGCCTCTCTTGATGTAACGAGTAAGAGCGATACGGGCTGCCTCGATCTGATTGGAGGTAATCCATGCAGGCTCGAGAGCCATCAGACCGAACTCACCATTAGACACCTTATTGCCTCTGGTTGCCTTACCGGTCATTCTTCCTCTCTGTACTCTTCTGTATTTAACTCTCTTCGGAAGAAGCATCAGTTGTTACCTCCTTCTCTTTTATCGGTGCGGTTCTCGCCGCGGTTTCTGTTATCGCGTCTGCGTCCGCCGTTTCTGTCGTCACGGTTGCCGCGGCGCTTTCTGTCGGGTCTGTCGGAGCCTGAAGCCTTAGTCTGTCTGTTAGTAGACTTAGCCTCGCCCTTTAAGATCTCGCCCTTGTATATCCAGACCTTAACGCCGAGACGGCCGTAAGTTGTAGCAGCCTCTGCGAAGCCGTAGTCGATATCAGCTCTGATTGTCTGAAGGGGGATAGTACCCTCGTGGTATGTTTCAGCTCTTGCGATCTCGGCGCCTGCGAGACGGCCGGAAACTCTTACCTTGATACCCTTAGCGCCGAGCTTCATTGCACGGCCGATAGCCTGCTTCATAGCTCTTCTGAAGGATACGCGGTTTTCGAGCTGAGCAGCGATGCTCTCTGCTACCAGCTGAGAATCGATATCGGGATTGTTTACCTCAACATAGTTAAGGAAAACATTCTTTTCGGGCTTGTTCATAAGCTTAGCAACTTCAGTGCGAAGGCTGTTGATGTTTTCGCCGCCGTGACCGATAAGGATACCGGGCTTAGCGCAGAAAATGTGAATTCTCACGTCATCAGCGAATCTTTCGATCTCGATCTTGGGAACGCCTGCAGCCTTAAGCTTTTCCTTTATAAAATTACGAACGTTATAGTCCTCAACGAGAGTATCGCCGAAAGATGCTTTTTCAGCAAACCAACGGGAATCCCAGTCCTGGATAACGCCGACACGAAGACCGTGTGGATTAACTTTCTGTCCCATAATTTACCTCCTCTTTCGGTTTAAACTCTTTCCTTAACAACGAGAGTAACGTTGGAAGTTCTCTTGTTGATGCGGAAAGCTCTGCCCTGTGCTCTTGGCATGATCCTCTTCATAATAGGTCCGGGTGAAACGTAGCACTCCGAGATGTAAAGATTGGTTCTGTCCATATCGAAGTTGTTCTCTGCGTTAGCCACAGCGGACTTTAAAAGCTTTGTGAGGTATTCACAGGCAGACTTAGGTGTGTTATTCATGATCGCCATAGCAGTCTCAACGTCCTTGCCTCTGATAAGGTCGAGAACGATCTGGACCTTTCTGGGTGCTATGCGAGCAGTTGTGAGTGTTGCTCTTGCTTCCATTATAAGCTCTCCTTTCTACCTATGATTACTTGCCGTTGTTGGATGTCTTGGATCCTGCATGGCCCTTAAAGGTCCTTGTAGGAGCGAACTCGCCCAGCTTATGACCTACCATATCCTCGGTAACATAAACGGGAACGTGCTTTCTTCCGTCATGAACTGCGAAGGTGTGACCTACGAACTCAGGGAAGATCGTGGAAGATCTGCTCCAGGTCTTGAGGACTTTCTTTTCGCCTGCTTCGTTCATAGCGATAACTCTTTTCATAAGGACCTCCTGAACGTAAGGTCCCTTCTTGATACTTCTGCTCATTGGTTTTCCTCCCCTCTCAGATGCTGCGCGTCATGCGCAGAGGCAAGATACGGCGGAGCTATTGCCCCATTCCGTATTCCTCTTTATGAATCCGATGAGTATATTCGATTTATTACTTACCGTTTCTTCTCTTAACGATGAACTTGTCGGAAGCCTTGTGGTTGGGTCTTGTCTTGTAACCCATAGCAGGCTTGCCCCAAGGAGTAACAGGTCCGGGACGGCCGACAGGTGATTTACCCTCACCACCGCCGTGGGGGTGGTCATTGGGGTTCATGACAGAACCGCGGACGGTAGGTCTGATACCCTTATGACGGGTGCGTCCTGCCTTACCGAGGTTAACGTTCTCGTGGTCGATGTTGGAAACCTGACCGATAGATGCCATGCAGGAAATGGGGACCTTTCTCATTTCGCCGGAAGGAAGTCTTACGAGAGCGTAGGTCTCTTCCTTACCCATAAGCTGAGCCATATTTCCTGCGGAGCGAACGAGCTGTGCGCCCTTTCCGGGATAGAGCTCAATGTTGTGGATAAAGGTACCGACGGGGATATTAGCCAGAGCAAGAGCATTGCCGGGCTTGATATCAGCGTCTGCGCCGTTTCTTACAACATCGCCGACCTTAAGGCCGTTGGGAGCGATGATGTATCTCTTCTCGCCGTCCTCGTACTCAACGAGAGCGATGAAAGCGCTTCTGTTAGGATCGTACTCAAGAGTCTTGACTACGGCGTTCATGCCGAGCTTATTTCTCTTGAAGTCGATGATTCTGTATTTTCTTCTGTTTCCGCCGCCCTTGTGACGAACAGTAATTCTGCCGTAGCTGTTTCTGCCGGCATTCTTCTTGATAACTGTAAGCAGGCTCTTTTCGGGTGCAACCTTAGAAAGCTCGCTGTAGTCGGTTACTGTCATCTGACGTCTTGAGGGGGTGGTAGGCTTATAAGTCTTTATAGCCATTATGATCAACTCCTTAAAACGGTTTTGCGGAGCATTTCAGTTTACGCTCCATACATTCATGCCGATGCCCGGCAATTACATCATGCCATCGAAGAATTCAATGGTCTTGGAATCCTCAGTAAGAGTAACGATAGCCTTCTTCCAGGAAGGAGTAGTTCCTCTGTTCATGCCGACTCTCTTATAGCGGCCTCTGCAGTTCATGGTGTTTACCTTAGCCACCTTAACGTCGAAAAGCTCCTCAACAGCGTTAGCTATCATGATCTTGTTGGCGTCCTTAGCGACTTTAAAGGTGTACTTTCTGGACTGAAGTCCCTCCATGCTCTTCTCTGTGATGATAGGCTTGATAATGATATCCTGTGCCAGCATTATGCGTACACCTCCTCGATCTTGGAAACTGCGTCCTTAGCAACGATGAGCTTGTCGCAGTTAAGAATGTCGTATACGTTGATAGTGTTAACAAGAGCGGTCTTTACGCCGGGGATGTTAGCAGCGCTCTTGATGACCTTAGCGTCCACCTCAGGCATAACGATGAGAGCCTTCTTGTCAGCAGCGCCGACAGCCTTGAGCATCTCGACCATAGCCTTGGTCTTGTACTCGCTCATAGCGATAGAATCAACAACGATGAGCTCGCTGTCGAGTACCTTAGAAGAAAGTGCAGACTTCATAGCAAGTCTCTTGACCTTCTTGTTTACGCTGAAAGCGTACTTTCTGGGCTTAGGTCCGAGAGCGATTCCGCCGTGTACCCACTGAGGAGCTCTGATAGAGCCCTGACGTGCATGACCTGTACCCTTCTGTCTCCAGGGCTTCTTGCCGCCGCCGCTTACCTCTGTTCTGGTAAGAGTGGACTGAGTACCCTGTCTCTGAGCTGCGAGATAGCTTACAACCATAGTATGCATTGCATACTTGTTGGGCTCAATTCCGAAAACAGCGTCTGACAGCTCAATGTCGGAAACCTCTTTACCTGTCATATCAAGAACCTTCATGTTAGGCATATCCGCTTCCTCCTTCCATTAAGCCTTCTTGACGCAGTCAACGATAGTAACGATGCCGTTGTTAGGACCGGGAATAGCGCCCTTAACAGCGATAAGGTTGTTCTCTGCGTCAATCTTTACGATTTCGAGATTCTGAACGGTAACTCTCTCAGCGCCCATGTGACCGGGGAGCTTCTTGCCCTTGAAGATACGGGAAGGTGAGGAGCATGCGCCCATAGAACCTGCATGTCTGTGAACAGGGCCTGTACCGTGAGTTTCCTTCAGTCTGTGCTGATTGTCCTTCTTGATGGTACCCTGATAGCCCTTACCCTTTGAGGTGCCGCATACATCAACGATGTCGCCTACCTCGAAGGTATCTGCCTTAAGAACGTCGCCGACATTAAGAGTATCTGCGTTCTCAAGTCTGAACTCCTTAAGAGTTCTCTTAGCGGGAACGTCAGCCTTCTTGAAGTGGCCCTCCATAGGCTTGTTTACCAGCTTTTCGCGAATGTCGCCGAAGCCGAACTGAACTGCGCTGTAGCCGTCGTTCTCAACAGTTTTCTTCTGAACGACAACGCAGGGACCTGCTTCAACAACGGTTACGGGGATCATTTTGCCCGCTTCATCGAAGATCTGAGTCATACCGATCTTTTTGCCGATGATTGCCTTTGTCATAGTTTTTTCCTCCTTTGGTTATTGGTTGAGAAATACTCAACATGACCGTAAGCTTAAGACCTTTCGGAGATCACTTGATCTCCATTACGATCTCAACGCCTGCGGGAAGTTCAAGACCCTGAAGAGCCTCGGTAGTCTTGGCTGTGGGTCTGAGCACGTCGATAAGTCTTTTGTGAGTTCTCTGCTCGAACTGCTCACGGCTGTCCTTGTACTTGTGTACTGCGCGAAGGATAGTCACGATCTCCTTTTCTGTAGGAAGAGGAATAGGACCGGATACCTGTGCGCCGCTGCGCTTAGCCGCCTCAACGATCTTAGCCGCTGCTGCGTCAACCACAGCGTGGTCGTAGCCCTTGATTCTGATTCTGAGTTTCTCATTGACTGCCACTTAAATCGCCTCCTGAAAAAAATATTGTTTGTTGGGGGACGAAATGTAATATATTCATTTACACGCCGCCGTGTGTTTCATACAAAGTATTTTTAAAACCCGACAACCGTGAGCGGTTTTCGGGCCGTAAAACACACATAGCGCCAAACTAAAAAGCACAATAACTTACCTGTACGCAAAAAGCGCATGGTTTAAGCACATACCGTGTTCAATATTACAGCCGCCCGGTTTAAAATCGGACATACTCTGCGGAAATTCCCTGCCGTACCGGCAGCCACCTCCCGCTTCATCGCATATCTGTTGCAGTCACGCAATAGTTATTATATCATACGTATCCGTGTTTTTCAAGTGTTTTGAAAAATTTTTCTCCATTTTGCGCGTAGATTTTTTCGCCATTTTTCCGCAGCTTTTTATATATTTTTCACAACGCCCCGAAATAATTACAAAATATTACACCGATGACCCCCGAAAAATTACAAATCCGCAAAAACTCCAAAAAAGATATTGCAACTTTTTTTCAGCCGTGGTATAATATAGTGTACGTCTGAAACGGATATCGGCACTGTAATCTAAACCAAACAGAAAAGAGGTGTGGTCTCCGATGCCCGACAGAAATAAAATACGCTCCTACGCCTGGAGCAGCGACGCATATTTTGCGGGGCTGGAGGCCTTTAACTCCGGCAGCGCGGAGATCACGGGAGTATATTCTCAGCGAAACAATGCGGTGCAGGTGACCGCGCAGGTCGCCGACGGAAACAGCCGCCGCAGCTGCTCCTTTACGATAAACCGCGATACCGAGACAGTCATATCGGCGGTATGCTCCTGTCCTGCCCACTGCGACAAATTCGGCTACTGCCGCCATGTGTGCGCGGCGATGCTGGAATACTCCGAGGGCGAAGGCAGGTACAAGACAGCCGCTCACAGCTCCCCCGGAGTTTCGCGGCTCATAAGCAGCTATAACATCCTCGCAGAATCGGAATACTCCGACAGCGAAGCCTCCGGCGATATCAGCCTTGAGCCACGGCTTTCCACGGCATATAAGCTGCAGCTCTCTCTGCGGATAGGCAGAGACAAGAGCTACGTTGTCAAGAGTATACCAGAGCTTATCAGAAATTTCGACACGGGAGCATATCACAGCTACGGCAAGGAGCTT
>JBJFHQ010000385.1:0-6365 GCA_051893755.1 Oscillospiraceae bacterium | reverse complement strand
CACGGTGGTGTGAGAGGTCGGCTGCTCAATTAATGGGCAGCCTCCTACTCGATTGCTATAAAGTATTGGGTAGAGTGTTATTTAAAACAAAGCCCAAATCAGACAACCTCTGCGCCGTAGGTCTTACCGTCGGCATTGTTGGCGTTGAGCTCCTTAGGATACTGACCGAAGATAGTATCAGCAGTATCGCCGGTCCACTGTGCCCACTTGGGAGCAGAATTAGCAATCTCTACGCAGCCGTGACCGGAGTTAGAGTTACCGCCCATGTAAACATAGAGAGCAGTACCGAGGTCTGAAGAGGAAGTACCATCGAATACGATGTCCTTGTTTTCCTTACCTGCATAAGTACCTGTAGGAGTCAAGTCAACATCAGCGGCACTGAGAGCAGTGCAAGGCTTAGAGTTAGTCTCGCACTTTGTGCACCAGTTAGCTGCAGACTGATAAACCTGCTTAGCGTTTGCGTTTGCCTTGGAGAACTTGGAGTCATTGAGGTAACCGATCATAGAGGGAACCAGGATAGCTGCCAGTACACCGATGATAGCCATAACAACGATGAGCTCGATAAGGGTAAAGCCCTTAGTTTTTGAATTTCTCATAAGAAATTCCTCCTTCTTTTAATTAAAAATTTAATTTATAAAAAGCGCTTGAAAGCTGCACTTTTCCGTGGGGTTTTTGGTATGGTTTTTCAACCATTATTTTATTGGGTACTGCCCAACATAAGGAACAACATTTGCTGATGTCGCCTTGCCGTCAAGGAACTGATTTGTATCATACTCCTGAGACTTGGCATTTTTCACGCTTGTATCGGGTCTGCCGAACACCTGCGTGTAAACAACTCCGCCTTTGACCATTCCCTCGATGTACTTGTAGCTTTCGTTTTCGGCAGTAGACTCATCGTCCTGTTCACAGTAAAGAACGTACTCTACCGTATATGTATCAATGTCAAACTGCACATAGAACGAAGTTCCGACAAGGTTTTCCATTGTAGTGGAACCGAGGTAATTGCTCATACCGTATACACATTTGTTTTTGATATTCTGATCTTCGGTTTCGAGAGCACTGCAGTTACAGAGAGAAGCCGTCCAGTTTTCCGAAGAGTTAACGGTAAAGATAACGCCAACCTTTCTGCTGGTAGGGGTCTTTCCGGGGAAAGCAGGAGTTTTGCTCGCTTCCTTATCCTGGATAAGCTCAACGCCCTTGATCTGCATATCGGTACAATAATTCTGAGCCGCCTTAAAAATCTCCTCTGCCATTGTATTGGCGGACTCGATCTTTGAGCTTCTTATACGATCAATGGTAGTGGGAATGATTATCGAAGCAAGAACACCGATAATCGCCATTACAACGATCATTTCAAGAAGAGTAAAGGCTTTCAGTTTTCGGGGTCTGCGGAGTTTGATTTTCTCGTTCATTGGAATCCCTCCTAAGGAAGAGCCTTACTTTTTTTAAGGTTCTTATTTCCTTGACCTTGATTATATTATATATCAAGTCAACTGATTTGTCAATAGTTTTCGGATATTTTTTTCTCTAATTTTGTGAATTTGGCATATAAAGCGTTTCAAACGTTTTCTTTTCACACTTTTCCGTCAGGTTGCACAATTCTGATAGAATTTTAACACTATTTCAGTGGATTTACAGGTGACTTTTCCGTTTATTTATCACTTTTTTTGATTTTCTTCAATGAAAAAATATAATTAATTCACATTCGTCGAGAAAAACTATAAATATCGCACCCTCAAAAAAGTGCAATTTTTACACCCGAGTATACTAATTATCACAAAACGGAAGAGGGGTATATCCCCCTTCTTCCGTACCCTTGCGATGAAGTCAAAGGCATCAGCCCTTTAAGAATCTCTCGAATTCGTTGGGATCGAGGCACTTCTCTCTTGCGTGAGGCTCGTCGATAATGCCTTCCTTTACCATTCTTGCGAGCTCCTGGTCGAGACATACCATTCCCACATTTCTACCGGTCTGGATAGCGGTCTGGATAAGGTGCACCTTATTATCACGTATCATAGCCTTGATAGAGTCGGTAGCATTGAGTATCTCAACTGCAGCAACTCGTCCTGTATTATCCGCACGGGGGATAAGGGTCTGGGCGATGATACCTACGAGAACGGTAGCAAGCTGTGTTCTGATCTGACCCTGCTGGTGAGCGGGGAAAACGTCGATGATACGGTTGATAGTATCGGACGCACATGTTGTATGAAGTGTGGACATAACAAGGTGACCTGTTTCAGCGGCAGTTACGGCTGCGTTGATGGTTTCATAGTCACGCATTTCTCCTACGAGGATAACGTCGGGGTCTTCACGGAGGGCTGCACGGAGCGCCAGAGCGAAGGTTTCAACGTCGTCGCCGATCTCACGCTGATTGATCATGCAGCGCTTATGCTCGTGAACGTACTCGATAGGATCCTCAACGGTGATGATGTGGGCGCTTCTGTTGACATTTACATAGTCGATCATAGCAGCCAGTGTGGTAGACTTACCGGAACCTGTAGGTCCTGTTACGAGGATAAGTCCTCTGGGGCGCATGGAGAACTCGCCGAGGATCTCGGGGAGGTCCAGATCTTCAAGAGTAGGGATATCGTTTCTCAGCAGACGGATAGAGATAGCGGTATTTCCTCTCTGATGATAAACGTTGACTCTGTGACGGTAGCCTCTTCTTGTGATGTAGGAGAAGTCCGTATCTATGTGGTTCTTGATATTTTCCACGTTACGGCCGCCGGTGAGCTGTTCAACCAGCTTCATTATCATGCCCTCGGTCATTTCGGGATAAGAGCTGAGCTTGCGTAATGTACCGTGAAGTCTTACAACAGGGGATATCTTAGTTGTGAAGTGAACGTCGGAGCAGCCGAGGACACGTGCCTCGTCAAGGATCTTGTCGATGCTCAGGACAACTCTTTCCTCTGATTTTTTTTCGATGTCGATTTCCATTGCTTATAACCTCCATAATAAATGTATATAATAATGCATTATATCTGTATTTTTTGCCTTATACGGCGTATGTAACACGAACAAGCTCGTCGATAGTGGTAACGCCCTCCTGAACAAGCTCGGAAACGTTGTCACGAAGCAGCTTGGTTCCCTGTGACTTAGCCAGTGCGGAAATCTCGCTGGTCTTGCCGTCGTTCGAGATAAGTGCGGACATTTCGGGAGTACATACCAGCATCTCATGGATAGCGGTACGGCCTGTATAGCCGGTGTTGTTGCACTTGGGACAGCCGCATGCGTCGTATATGGTAACAGACTCGCCGATGCCCATGAGGTCATTTTCGCCCTCGGTGGAATATCTGGGAGTCTTGCACTCGGAGCAAAGCACCTTAACAAGTCGCTGAGCGCATATTCCGATAAGTGAGGAAGCGACCATGTAGGGCGCAACGCCCATATCTACCAGACGGGTGATAGTGGAAGCGGCATCGTTTGTATGAAGCGTGGAAAGTACCATATGACCTGTGATAGCGGCTCTGATAGCGATATCGGCGGTCTCCTGGTCACGCATCTCACCAATCATGATGATATCGGGGTCCTGACGGAGGATAGAACGAAGAGCTGCGGCGAAGGTCATGCCCGCCTTCTGGTTGATCTGGCACTGGTTGATGCCGTCGATCTTCTTCTCGACAGGGTCCTCAACGGTGATAACGTTAACGTTAGGCTTAGCCAGCTCGCCGAGAGCTGCGTAAAGGGTGGTGGTCTTACCGGAACCGGTAGGACCCGTTACAAGGAATACTCCCTGAGGGACCTTAAGACACTTGGTGAAAACCTCGTAGTTATATGCATTCATACCGAGGTCGGTGATCTTTCTTACGCCAACATCGCCCGTTGCAAGGATACGGATAACGCACTTTTCGCCGTATACAACGGGAAGGTTAGATACACGGACGTCAAGGTTTGTGCCGTCGACCACCTGAGAGAAACGGCCGTCCTGAGGGACTCTCTTCTCGGCGATATTCATGCCGGAGATGATCTTGATACGAGTGATAAGCGAATTATGTACAACGTTGGAAACGTTCATAAGCTCGATAAGGTCGCCGTTTACACGGATACGGATCCTCGTGTAGGACTTGAAGGGCTCGATGTGGATATCCGTTGCGCCTGCGCGGAAGGAGTTCTCGACGATGGTGGTACAGAGCTTAACGATAGGTGCGTCGTTGATACGCTCCTCAGAGCCGTCCTCCTCGCCGCCTGCTTCGCCGAACTGATTTTCAACGCTTTCCACAACGTTGCCGACGTTCTGCATGGAGTAATGCTTACCGATAGCCTTAACGATAGCCTTCTTGGTGGCCAGCACGGGAACGACGTCCATACCGGTAGTTACCTTGATATCCTCGAAAATATAGAAGTTTACGGGGTCGTTGGTAGCAACTGTAAGTCTTTTACCTGTTATTTTGATAGCAATGATGTTGTGTTTCTTAGCCAGTGCCTCAGGTATCTTGTTGACCGCTTCCTGATCAATTACCGTATCGGGGTTATCCAGATCAACGAAGGGAACGTTCAGCTTCTTAGCGAGCACCTGACCGAATTGTACGTCCGTTACATATCCAAGCTCAATGATATAATCTCCGAAGAATTTACCGGGGACATTTTCGTTCTTCTTGGCGTCAAGGACGTTCTGAAGCTGTTCCTCGGTGATAATTCCCTCATTGACCATATACTGGCCCACAGGTATATTTTTCATTTGATTTTCTCCAATCTCCGCAGAGCAGTAATTTTTTTGGTGCGGCATTTTCTGCGGAAAACTGCCGTTATAATTAATATCCTAAAAAGATAGGATAAATTTAACAAAATAGCTCATTTTCAAGTGTTTTTTCATAAAATCCCTTGAAAAACATTTAATAATGTGTTAAGATAAATATACTATATAATTGAAAGGATTGAAATATCATGAGCGTTGAGACTCTTGAAACTATTTTCAATGTAATGGTTTATGTTTTTGTTTTTCTGTTTGGGGTAACGATAGGAAGCTTTCTGAATGTCTGTATCTACCGTCTGCCGAAGGGAGAATCGCTGACTGCGAACAATTCCCACTGCATGACCTGCGGAGCTCAGATCAAGCGGTACGATCTTATCCCGATACTCAGCTGGCTTATCCTAAGAGGAAAATGCCGCAACTGCGGAGCGAAGATCTCGCCGAGATATCTTATCGTAGAATCATTGACAGGGATAATGTTCGTTTTATGCTATGCATTCTTCCCCGTAGCGCAGTATCAGATGTATTTTGTTCTGCTTTGTCTGTTCATCAGCGGACTCATCGTGCTGGCATTTCAGGATCATGACAATCAGGAAATGTGCGTATCCGTGCTGATCTATACATTTATCATAGCCGTTCTCACGCATATACTTTCATATATTAAGATAAACGGCGGAAATGCGCTGGTTATAATGCCCGAGGGACTTAAGGACTGTCTCATCGGTGCGGTAAGCGTCAGCGGAGTTCTGCTGATCGTGGGATTTGTTTTTACACCACTTGCTTACATACTGTTCTTAAGTCAGGACCACAAGGATCTCAGAAGACTTGAACGTGCGCTTAAGTCGGAGACCAATGAGCGCAAGCGCGGACAGCTCACAGTCAAGATAGATAAAACGAAAGCCAAAATCAAGGAAACAGGTCCTGTATTCGGATTTGGTATGGGAGATGTGATCGTAATGGCGGAGGGCGGATTGATGCTTGGCTGGAAAGCAGCAGTAACTTCAGGTATCATCGCGATAATTCTCGGAGCCGTATATGCGATATACAAGGCAGCCGTCGGAAACGATGATGAAGAAAATACACATCAGTTCGCATTCGGACCATTTATTATAATCGGACTGGTTATCGGAGCATTTTTCGGAAATGAACTTGTCGATGCTTATCTGTCCTATATGATGCTTTAAAAATATCGGAAAAATCAAGGCGTGTCAATATTGCGGCACGCCTTGAATTTATGCCTTTTTTCCGATTAGCTTGGGTTTTATGTCATTATCTGTCCTCGCCGGGATCCAGATATACAATGTACGTATTCTTTGCAGAGCCGCTCTTACCCTTTATCTGGAGAACTCCCGCATCGGAGTAATTTCCTGCAGGGATCGCAGCATTTGCCTCACCGACTTTATTTTTTCCGGTGGCATTGTCACCTGTGTAATAGTCGATAGATGACAGATTCTTCATAAGAGCTGCCTTGTTTGAGGAAAGTGTGACATTTCCGCCGTCTGTCTTCAGCTTGCTGTTGCCGTATGTATTTCCGTTTTTGATAACGCCGTTTTCATTTGCGAAAGAATTCTCAACGGTGAAGGTAATACTGGGACTGCCGCTTGAAGAAGCTGACCAGATGGTCTCATCCTCGTTTATGTAGATATTGTAGTTGGACTTTCCGTAGTACGCACCG
>JBJFHQ010000384.1:0-6389 GCA_051893755.1 Oscillospiraceae bacterium | reverse complement strand
GAGCAGATACAGGGCTATAAGTTCGGCATACAGTTTGCAAGCTTCTATCAGCAGGGAGATTTTCTCTCCCATGTGAAGCTGATGCACACAGGATTTACCGACCCCGAAAAGATGAAGGATTTCGGGCTGCCTTATGCGTTTATCCGCGACCCTCGTCCCTATGATACGACTACTTTGAATTACAACTGGCAGATATGGGAGACCAACGCATTTTCGTATTTCCTGAACTCCACCGATGATATCGACGAGAAGTCCGCCGAGGATGCCGTTGATAATGTGATAAGGTTCATGGTGCGTCAGGGCATCATCAAGGGACGTGATACGGGAGGATATCTGACCGAGCTTATCAACGAAAGGGAAGTTATTCAGATACATTCAAATGCAGCAGGCATATATCGTCCCAAGGTCAATGCAGGGGAGCGCTTCTCAAAGGGAGACCTGCTCTGCGAGATACTTGACCCTATGGAGGGCGAGGTCATCTCACAGGTGAAGGCGCCCTGCGACGGGATTGTGTTCTTCCGCTACAGCCGCCCGCTGGAGTTCGAAAACAGCGTGCTTTTCAAGCTTATCCCAAGATGATCGGATACGCGTGCCCCTTCTTTAATTTTCATCATGATACTGCAAAACAGCCGACCTGTGACGATCGGCTGCTTTGCAGTTAAGAACCTGTCTTCATAAGCATATGCGCACGTCTTTTCGGCAAATTTTGCCGCAGACTGCGTTAAAAATCCTTGCCGGGCGACAGCCCGCCTGCGGATTTTTGCCTTATCTGCAACAAAAATATGCTCGAAAATCCGCACACATTTCTTATGAAGACAGGTTCTAAGATCATTTATATGCTTAGTACCATTGCCGCAAATACAAGGATTATCCCCACAGCCGCCGATGGAGTGGGTATCTCATTGTAGAGCAGTATCCCAAGCATAGTAGCTGCCACAGGCTCAACCGAGGCGATCACTGCGGCTTTTCCGTTTTCTGTCCCCTTTAGTCCCAGATTGTACAGGAAGTATGGCGCGATAGAGGAAACTGCTGTGAATATCAGCGTGAAGCCTATCATGGAGGGTGATGAGGACAGCATATCTCCTATGGCGTTCATATCCGCAAAAAATGCGGAGAAAACTGCTGCAGTCAGAAAGGAATACCCGATACATACAAAGGAGGAATATCCTCGGTTAATGGCAAAGCGCGTGAAAATACTGTACAGTGCGTAGCCTATGGCGGACATTATCCCATAGGCGATGCCAAGTCCCGAAACAGGCGTGCCCGAGCCGATTATCCCCGTGACGAGCACCAGTCCGCCGATAGAAAGCACTACGGCGATGATCTTTTTCACGGTTATCCTTTCCTTGAATATCACAGCCGAAAGGATAGTCACAAATATGGGCGAGGTGTAGAGCAGTATCGCCGCCGCTGAAAGGGACATCATATTTATTGCAGTGAAGTAGCAGTAATTGAAAAATACTATGCTGACAAGCCCTGTTCCAATGAATATCGGGATATCCTTCGGTTTTACCTTCAGACTATTTCTGTCGGTTACAAAGCAGAACAGCAGCGCTGCCGCAGATGTGAACAGCGAGCGCAGGAAAACCACGCTCATGGACTCAACGCCGAATTCATTGAATCGGCGGACAAATATTCCCATAAGTCCCCACAGGATGCCTGCTATAGCTATCCACAAGGGAGACAGATCAATTTTTTTATTCATGTGATTTCTCCGTGTCAAGAGGTGATGATTTATGAAATGCAGTGAGCTTTCGGAGCTCAGATCCTTTAAAAATATAGAGCTTATAGCGGGAGCGGAGGGTCTTGACCACACTATTACATGGGTGTATATAAATCAGGCTCCCGATGTGGGTCAGTGGATACACGGCGGAGAGCTGGTATTCATAACGGGCATGGAGGGCTGCACTGCGGAGGGGCTGGAAAATACGCTCCGTCAATGTGCGGAAAATGCCGCTTCGGGAGTGGTGGTGCTGTGCAATCCGGATCATATACCCGATATCCCCGATAATGTGAAGCGCCTTGCGGATACGGAAAGGCTGCCGTTGTACAAAATGCCGTGGGAGCTGAAGCTGGTGGACGTCACAAAAGAGATAGCCGATACGATAATACTCAATCAGCTGCGGGAAAAGAACGCGGAAGGTTTTTTCCATGAACTGCTTTTTTCGTCCCGCCTGTCCGAGCAGTCGGTGAAGCGGCTGGGCATAAACTGCGGCGCAGATGTAAACAGTCCTGCTGCCATACTGCTGCTGCGAACAGCCAACATCGGCGATTTTGCCGAATTTGACGCAGTAAGAGAGCATCTGTGTCGGGAGCTTTCGGAGTATTTATACTCGAAGGGCTATATATCCGTTTCCTGCGTGTGCATGGATGAGATGATCTTTTACATAAACTGCGGGAACAATATCTCCGACAAAGAGGAAAGGATGATATCCGATTATCTGAGTATGTTTGCTCTGCGGCATAAAAATGCGGTGATACGCTGCGGGATAGGTCAGACCTATAGGGATATTGTCAGCATGAGACGCAGCTATGCGGAGGCGGAATGTGCGGTGCAGTCTGCGGAAAGATCTGAGGAAAAAATCTCTATAGTGAATTTCTCGCGGCTGGGATTTATCCGTCTGCTGTCCGATAGTACGAGCATATCGGATATATCCGCATACTGCTTTGACGTGCTCGGAGAGCTTATTTCAAACGACAGAAAGCATAACACAGAGTATGTAAAAACTCTTGAAGCATATCTGCACTGCGGCTGCAGCATGGTAAAAGCGGCGGACGAGCTGTATATCCACCGCAACACCATGGTCTATCGCATTGAAAAGATACGCGCGCTGCTCTGCATTGATTTCAATGATATGGAAGCAAAGTGCGAGTGTATGAACGCTCTCAAGCTGATGAAGAATTACGAAACGGATTTCTCACCGTATATAAAGGAGTGAGCCGTGACTTAGGTGCAGGACAGGAAATGTCCTGCATTTTTATTCTCCGAAATTTTCTTTGATGATCTTTACGAACTCCTCAACAGCAGCGTCTGTGATAAGCTTGCCCTTTTTCGCGGACGAGCCCTTAGCCGAAGCAAGTGCACCCGAATCGGGGACCATTCCCTTGACTATGGGATACTTATGATAGGGTATAGGAGTAACGCCCTTTTCCTCGGGAAGCAGGTCGGTGCGGACAGAACCGGGAGCAAGATACATCATAAGTGATGTCTCGGTAACTGCGGCATGCTCCAGCGCCCAGCCGGGGAAGGGTATCTCGTCGAACACCTTGTCAATGATATCCTGTGAGAGCACGTCCCACCAGTTGCTTTCCAGAATTATCACATCGGAGTATTTTCTTGATACAAGGTCGATAGCCTCCAGCAGGAATGCCTCGTTTTCAAAATGTGCATTGTTCACGAAAATCTTTTTCACTCCGTCGCGGCAAAGCTCTTCCAAGATGTCATAGGCAAGGCGGATAAGTGTTTCTCCGTTTAAGTCGATTGTTCCGGGGAACAGCGGACCGCCGCCGCTCATAGGCTTTGACTTGTAGCCGTAGACCAGCGTGGGCATTATCACCCCGTCTATCCTGTCCGCCAGCTTTTCGGATATCTTTTCTGCGATGGTGGAGTCGGTGGACAGCGGCAGATGAAAGCTGTGCTGCTCGGTGGAGCCCACGGGGAGAATTATTACCCCGTTCTTTCTTTCATTGAATTCCTGCCATGTAAGGTCATGCATACAGCACTTGTTCATATTGTATCACCTTTTTAATAGATTTGTCAAAAATGCAGGAATATAAAATCAATTATTCATAATTTATATTTATCTGCATCTTATGATTTGATTATATACCTATTTATAATATTAGTCAATGTATGAGCAATACAAAATGCAAGTCTCTTGTTTGTATCCTTCATACAGTGACAAGCCAAAAATGATATGCTATAATAAAAGCGTACTAAGAAAAACAGTACATATCCTGAATACGAAGGCAACGGAGCCGATCATCTTACAGAAAAGATAGTCGGCTTTTGTTATCCGAAGCCTTTCCCGAATATTTCGGGCAGGGCGTGCAGAAAGGAGAGGATATATAATGTCGGCAATAGGTCAGAGCATTAAAATTGATAACATAAGCAAGTTTTACGGCAGCTTTCAGGCGCTGGATTCTGTGTCGCTGGAAGCGGAAGCGGGTGAGTTTCTTACTATCCTCGGTTCAAGCGGCTCGGGAAAGACAACTCTGCTGAAGATCATCGCAGGCTTTGAGGCAAGCAGCGGAGGACAGATACTCATTAACGGCGAAAATGTTGCGGGAAAGAAGTCCTATGAGAGAAATATAGGAATGCTGTTTCAGAATTACGCACTGTTCCCGCATATGACGGTGGAGGAAAATATAGCTTATCCTCTGAAGCTGCGGAAGATACCCAAGGAGCAGATAAGAGAACAGGTGAACAGCATCATAAAGCTTATCAAGCTGGACGGCATGGAAAAGAGATATCCCAAGCAGCTTTCGGGCGGTCAGCAGCAAAGATGTGCGCTGGCAAGGGCTATCGTGTATAATCCGCCGCTGCTGCTGCTGGACGAGCCGCTGGGCGCGCTGGACAAGAATCTGCGCCACGAGATGCAGTTCGAGATCAAGCGCATACAGAAGGAGCTGGGCATCACCACCATAAGCGTTACCCACGACCAGGAGGAAGCCCTCACCATGTCGGATAAGATATGCATTATGAGCCATGGCGTGATACAGCAGTGCTCTTCGCCTCAGGAGATATACAACGAGCCGAAAAATCAGTTCGTTGCGGAATTTATCGGCAGTACCAATCTGATAAACGGAAAGGTAGTCTCCAAGACCAAGGAGAACGGAAAGTACGTGAACATGGTCCGCACAGGGCTCACCGAGGAGCTTATCCGCGTGGAGGAGCCGTTGGATAAACGTCAGTACGATATGGAGGACGTGGTCCTTGCCATACGTCCCGAGCTTATCCACCTGATGAAAAACAGGACGGGACATATCAATTCCTTTAATGGAAAGATAATCAGCAGCGTCTACATGGGCGATTATTTTAAGGTGCTTGTGCAGACAGCCGACGGCAATGAGCTGAATGTCAAGGTCTCGCCCGAAGCCTACAAGGAGTATTCGGGTCTCCCCGAGCAGGAGTTCTTCTTTAACGCAGACTGTGTGACTACTATCTACGAGAAGGAAAAGGGCGTAATGCTCAGAACCGTTAATGAATAAGTGAAAATGGAGGAAAAGGTAATGAAAAAGGAAATGAAGAAATTAGTTTCGATGTGTATGGCAGTATTGATGACGGCAGGCTGTATGACAGCATGCGGAAGCTCTTCCGACAGCAGCTCGGAGGGGACCTCTTCGGCTTCGGAAGCGGCTGCTTCCACCGATGCAGGAGAGCTTGTTCTCGTTGACTGGGGCGGCACCAATACCGATGCCAGAATAGAAGCTATCGCAAAGCCCTTCGAGGAGGAAACCGGAATAAAGGTCACTGTTGTTACTCCTTCCGATTATGCAAAGCTCATCTCCATGGTTGAGAACAACACCACCGAGTGGGACGTTATGAACTGCGACGCTTACTGGGGCGTATACGCGGGCAGCGAGGGCTATCTGGAGCCTATGGACTACAATGTCATCACCACCAAGATCGACGAAGAGGTGCAGCTTGAGTATGTTATGGGAGCAGAGATATACACCTCGGTAATCGCATGGAATACCGACAAGTTCACCGAGGACACCGCACCTCAGAACTGGGCAGACTTCTTCGATACCGAAAAATATCCTGGCAAGAGAGCCGTATGGCAGTACCCCGTGACCGTTCTGGAGGCTGCTCTGCTTGCGGACGGCGTGCCCATGGACGAGCTTTATCCTCTTGATCTGGACAGAGCCTTTGCAAAGCTTGATACTATCAAGGACAGTATCGTATGGTGGACAAAGGGTGCCGAGCCTTCGCAGATGCTCTCCACAGGCGAAGCAGACTATGCTCTTGCATGGAGCGGAAGAATTGCCACTGCCAAGGACGAGGGCTCGCCTATCGACATGACCTACAACGGAGGTATCATGATATCAGCAGGCTGGGTAGTTCCCAAGAATGCTCCCAATCTTGAAAATGCGATGAAGTTCATCGAGTATGCAAGCGAAGCTAATCAGCAGTATGAGTTCTCCAAGCGCATACCCTACGGCTCCACCAATCCCGATGCAGTTGCACTTATGGACGATACCTTGAAGCATGAGCTGGGACAGTCCGACGAGCAGCTTGCAAATGAGATATATCTTGACAACAGCTACTGGGCTGAAAACCTCTCCGAGGTAGAAGAGCGCTTCAACACATGGCTCGTATCATAAGAGATAAATAAGAACCTGTCCACATAGGCGTATACGCACGTCTTTTCGGCAAATTTTGCCGC
>JBJFHQ010000383.1:0-6422 GCA_051893755.1 Oscillospiraceae bacterium | reverse complement strand
TCCGATATGGGTCTTGCCATGGAAAATAAGTCTGTTCAGCCTGCTTTGTCCGTAAAAGGCATGGTTTTCGATATAAAGGTAACTGTCCCTTTTGGGAAAATGGATATCCGAAAGTATCGGCTGCCATTTTGTTTTGCTTAAAATGCGCAGGGCATATCCGTCGAGGTCAACATAAAAAGCACGCTCGCCGATGTACTTTAATGTTTGCGGAAGAAAAAGCTCCGTTTCCTCAACATCAGGCTCTATGAGACAGCGGCAGTTATCGGCTATCTGTTCAACGGGCTTTCCGTCGATATGGGCGGGGAGAATTATCTTATCCGACCTGATATGGATGCTTGTGATGATCGCAAGCGATTTATCGCGGCTATACCGAAACTGAAAGCCCGCTTTCTGCGCTTCACTCATTGTCATATCGGGGCATACCTCTTCGGGGATATCCTCCGCCGGAATTACGGAGGGCATTTCCGTTATCTGTTCCGTCCGCTCCCGCTTTGAAAGCATTGCCATTATTCTCCTGATCTTTTCCACAATATCACCCCATAGGCAGATATTAAGGAACCGCTGATCAAATCGTTTTCCGACGCTCTCAGTGACGGATTTTCGAGCGTCGGAAACGATGCCTGCGGCTTGATCAGCGCTTCCTTAAGCCGTATCGTTTATAATCAGATTATATCACCGTTTTAAAGCAATGTCAACATTGACAAAAAATTCAAAATGTGTTATAATAATTATGCCGTCTCATGCGAAAGCAGAGCCGCATCTATGCGTGTGCGGAAGGATATCCTTCGGCGGCTGCGGTAGTTCAGCAGGTCAGAATCTCCCTCCTGTCGGCAGGGAAGGACGGCGGTCCGAATCCGTCCCGCAGTTTTATTTTTATGAGTTTTCCCCGTATCGTCTGATTTTTTGTCTTCGGTTCGGGGAATCGTATTAATTGCATAAAATCACATATACTATATTATCTTTAATAGAAAGGATAATATAAAATGAAAAAGAAGATCACACTTTTATTTATGCTGCCCGTGATAATGGCAGGCTTTTGCAGCTGCGGAAGTGCCTCAAACGGAGCAGCTGCGGATAAGTCCTCCGTCTCCGGGAGCTCTTCCGTGACTACGGCGGCTTCTTCTGCAAGTGAAGCATCGTCCGGGACCTCTGCGGCTGCTGCAGAAACTGTTACTATCTGCGGCAGACAGTATGCAGCTGATCTGAAAACCCTTGATCTGGACGGAGCAGGCGTCACAGATGATGATATCAGGGAGATCGGCAAGCTTAAAGAGCTTACGGTCTTAAAGCTGGATTCCAATTCCATTACCGATATCTCTCCGCTGGCAGAGCTGAAAAATCTCCGAAAGCTTGATCTGGACAAGAACAGTATCACAGATATCACGCCTCTTGCGGGACTTGTCAGCCTGACTGAGCTTGATCTTGCGGAAAATCAGATCTCCGATATTTCTTCTCTTTCGGGACTTACAAACCTGACCGAGTTAGACCTGTCGGAAAACAATATCAGCGATATTGCATCGCTTTCGGGACTTGTATACCTGATAGATCTTGATCTGTCTGAAAATCAGATAGCCGATGTGACTCCGCTTTACGGACTTACAAAGCTTCGCAGTCTTGACATTGAGAAAAATCAGCTCGGCAGCGGGGAGATAAATGAGCTGAAAAATAAGCTCCCCGACACTCATATCGAGAACGAATAGCATGCACAAAAAGCTGCGGAATATTGTCTGTTTCCGCAGCTTTTTCGTGCATGCTAAGCTATTTGATAAGATATATTTCCTCCGCACCCACAGCTTCACGGAAGGCTCTGTCATGCTCGGCAAAAAGCATTGTGGGCCGATACTGCTTTATCAGCTCTTCTATCTGTCGGCGTGAGATCACGTCGATGAAGTTCAGCGGCTCGTCCCATACATACAGATGAGCCTGTGAGGCAAGACTTCCCGCAAGCAGCACCTTTTTCCGCTGACCTGCGCTCAGCTCCTCCAGCCCCTTTTCAAACTGCTCTCTTCCAAAGTCGAGCTTGCGGAGAATGGTCAGAAACAGCGTAAGCTCAATGCCCAGCTTGTCTGCATGCTCTGCGAAGCTGCCTTTCAGATGGTCTGCGTTCTGGGGCGCATAGGATATTTTCAGCCCCGAGCCGACTATGAGTGAACCTGTCAGCTCTGCGCCGTCGTCAATGCCGCATATCATTCTTAGCAGCGTGGATTTTCCGCAGCCGTTCCCGCCGCAGAGAGCAAGCTGCTTTCCCTCGGTCACTTCAAAGCTGATATTTCGGAAAAGCTCATTTCCGCCGCGGACAATTCCTGCTTTTTCAGCCTTAACTATGATGCTGCCGCGGTATTTCAGCGGTGACAGCTTGAGACTGTCGCTTTTTTCGATGTTTTTCAGCAGCTTTGATTTATCCTCTGCCGCCTTAAGGCTCCGTTCCTCAAAAGCCTTTGCGCGTGCCATTGCTTTTTTTGCCTTGGCTCCCTCGTATGCCCTTCTTGTGAGACTTTTCTCTGTTTTTGTGGGGTCGAAGCCTATCTTTTTGCGCTCGGAGATGTCCGCCCATTCGGCAGCCCGCTTTGCCGATTCGTTCAGCCGCTTTATCTCCTTTTTCAGACGGATATTTTCCTCTTTTTCCGCTCTGTCGGTGTTGTCCTTTTCACGCTGCCAGTCGCTGTAGTTTCCCTTCATGAGGCTGATATCCTTTCGGTTGATGCTCAGCACATGGTCGATGCAGCCGTCAAGAAGCGTTCTGTCGTGGGAGATAAGGATAAATCCGCTTTTTCGGCGGAGGTATTCTCCGACTGTCCGCCGCGAGTCCTCGTCCAGATTGTTCGTGGGCTCATCAATGAGCGGAAAGCGGTTCTCTCCCGTGAACATCACCGCCAGCAGCGCCTTTGTGCGCTCTCCGCCAGACAGCGTGCAAAACGGACGATATAGCACCTCCGCCGACACGTTCATCATGGTAAGCTCTCTGATAAGCTCCCATTCCTCGCAGCTGCCAAGCCCTTCGAGGATATCGCCTGTAAGCATGCTCTCGTCTTCAATGTCATAGGGGAAATATCCGAATTCCACCTCGGAGCTTATGCTTCCGCTATACTCATAGCAGCCGCAGAGCAGCTTCAGCAGAGTAGTTTTTCCCTTGCCGTTTCTGCCTACAAGTCCCAGCCGCCATGTGCTGTCCAGATCGATATCCACATTTTCAAATACATTATCGTATGAACCCTCGTAGCCGAAGGTAAGATCGTTAATAGAAATTATGCTCATAAAACCGCCTCCGTTTCCGCCGGCGGATAGGGAAGAGAATATGTCCTCAAATAAAAACGGGCTTTACGGAAACCGAACATCAGCTCCGAAGCCCGCAGCTGTCCATGCGCTCTGACGTAAGTGCGCATGGACACAAAAAAGCCGAGGGCAGTATACTCCCTCGGATATGAAAATACCGAAGAAGCGCCATATCTTCCGATCATCCGCACAGCAAACACAGCCCTTCCGCATCTGCAGACGAGCAGATTATTTACTTTGCAAACATATCGAAAAATTTAGCGCATCTTCTCACCTCAAATCACTTTAATGAGGACATTATATCATAGCATAGGATAAATGTCAAGCATTTTTTGCAAATATGCAGAATTTAATCTTTTATGGCATTTTTAGCCTTGGCAACGATAGTCTTGTCGTTTTCATAGGTCAGCAGAGAGGCTGCATGACATATGTCCACCCACCTGATATCTGCGATCTCCGTTTCCTGCGGAGTGAAATCAAAATTTTTCGCCTTCGCCATGAAGTAAACGACCACCTTCTGAGTCTCTTTTTTCGGAAAATATGTGACAGTTTCACGAAAGGTGGGGTCGATCATAACGTCGATATCGGTTTCCTCCTTTATCTCGCGCAGAGCCGTCTGGATCTCTGTTTCACCCTCTTCGACGTGTCCCTTGGGAAAAGACCAATGTCCGCTGTTAAGGTGTTTTATCAGCAGGATTTCCGTATTTCCGTGGTGCTTTCGGTATACGACAGCACCGCAGGATTTTTCAAAGGTCATATTATGTAATCATTCCCTTCTTATCAAGATAATACATTAGTATAATTATAACATATTTTTTCTGTTTTGTCAGCTTTTTTTGTAAACTTTTTTATTATTTACAAAAAAATTACTTGATGTTAACATATCATAAAAATACTATGTATTATTTTAAGGAAATATCTGCTATAAAAACTGTCCCTTCATCCATTCAAGTATCTTTTTTTCACGGCGCGAGACCTGTACCTGCGTCATTTTGAGCTCCTCCGCCGTTTTGACCTGCGTCATTTCACGGAAGTACCGCAGGTAGATGAGCCGCCTGTCCTCGGCGCTTAGTCTTGACATCACCTGCATGACGGAAAGCCTGTCCGACATTTCCTCGTCGGGGGAGGGGGCTGCAATATCTATCTGTTCACCTTCGCCGTCCTCGGTGCTTCTTGTCAGCGATATCACGGGCATTCCCACGCTTATCGCTTCGGTCACGTCTTCCTCCGATTCGTCCGTCAGTGCGCACAGCTCCGATATCAGCGGCTCCCGTCCGTGCTCGGCGGCAAAGCTGTCCCGTATGCGGCTTATCTTCATGGAAAGCTCCTTTATGTGTCGGCTGACCTTTATTGCTCCGCCGTCGCGGAAAAGCCGCTTTATCTCGCCCATTATCACCGGTACCGCATAGGTGGAGAATTTCACGCCCCGCTCCTTGTCGAATGCCTGCGCTGCCTTCACAAGTCCCACACAGCCTGCGCCGTACAGGTCATCGTACTCTATCCCACGCCCGCGGAAACGATTGGCACACAGATGCACCAGTCCCAGATTGTTTTCCGCAAGGCAGTTTTCTTCCTCCCGCTCACGTGTACTTTTCATCATCTGCTTCTCCGTCTGCCATTGAACCTGCCGTGCTGAGTGAGGGGGCCTCAGCATTTGCCGACGATCTTGTCACGTATAGCGCCCGTTCGGTTATCTTCTTGGTCATTGTGACTGTGGTGCCCTTTCCAACTGCACTTGACACCTTAACGCTGTCCATGAAGCTCTCCATGACCGCAAAGCCCAGTCCTGCACGCTCTTCCTGCGGAGCGGTGGTGAACAGCGGCTCCATTGCCTGCTTTACATCGGCGATGCCGCAGCCCTTGTCCTTTATCCTTATGTACAGCACGCTGTCGTCGAGTATACGGCAGGTCATTTCTATCTTGCCTATCCTGTCCCTGTATGCGTGGACGATACAGTTTGTGACCGCTTCGGAAACCGCGGTCTTTATGTCGATAAGCTCCGCCGCAGACGGGTCCAGCTGGGCGGCAGCCGCTGCGGCAGTCATTCTTGCCATGGCTTCGTTGCAGCTTTTCGAGGGGAACGTCACCTTTATCTCATTGTAAACAGTCATTTTTATTTTCCCATTGCATTCTGCGCAGGGTATACCTCCTTTTCCTTCAGCATATGGTCGTGAGCATATCAAGTCCCGCCAGCTTCATCACTTTTTTTATCGAAGTGCTGGTATTGTTGATTATCACCCGTCCTCCGATGTCCTTCATAAGCTTGCAGCGTCCGATAACAAGTCCTATCCCCGAGCTGTCCATGAACGAGACCTCTCCGAAATCCAGCACAAGCTCCTCGGGACGAAGTCTTTCAAGGGCATTGTCTATTTCTGCCCGCAGCAGGGGAGCGTTGTGATGATCTATCTCTCCGCTCAGCAGTGCTATTATCCGTCCTTCGTCCTCTTTTACGGATATTGCCATTTTTATCATCCTTTCTTTTTGTAGATATTGTAAAAATATAATATCACAATAAAATCAAAAAAAATGTCATAACTGCGACAGGAAACAAAAAAAAGACCGCATATCCGTTAATGATATGCAGTCCTTGAAATGCACTGTATCAATATAGTCCGAAAAGCCGCAAAAGCTTTTGCCGGAAGTTCAGCTTCTCTTCGGGAGCTGCGTCTGCTGCCTCGGCTTCGGGTATTTCCACGGCAGCAGTCTTTATCACAAACTGCACCGAGGATACGTCCTTATTTTTCTCCGAAACAAAGGATACCGCCTTTTCTCCGTCGTCGGACAGTGAGTCCAGCATATCGCTGAGATCGTCCAGATCGTCGGAGAAGGTGCTGTCTATCTTGTCGGTCTCGCTGCGAAGCTCCGCCGTTCCGTCTTTAAGCTCGGCTGTGCCGTCCTTTAGCTCAACAGTTCCGTCCAGCAGCTCCGAAGCTCCGTCTTTAAGCTCGGCGGTACCGTCCTTTAGTTCAGAGGTACCGTCTGAAAGCTCTGCGGCTCCGTTCATAAGCTCTCTTACTCCGTCTGCAAGGGTGATGCCGCCGTCCGCAAGCTCCTTTGCACCGTCGGATATCTCCGCAAAACCGTCTGAAAGCTTCTGTACGCCCTCTGTGTACTCGCCGATGCCGCTGTCAAGCTTTTCGTACTCGGCG
>JBJFHQ010000382.1:0-6453 GCA_051893755.1 Oscillospiraceae bacterium | reverse complement strand
GTTGCTATGGCAAGCGGAAAGCCTCTTGTCCCCGTGCATCATATTGCGGGACATGTGGCGGCGAATTATATTGCTCACCCCGACTTAAAGCCGCCCTATCTCTGTCTTGTGGCAAGCGGCGGACATTCCCAGATAGTGGAGGTCCTCGATTATACGAAATTCCGCATAGTAGGCAGGACCCGCGATGACGCTGCGGGAGAAGCCTTCGATAAGGCGGCGAGAGTTCTGGGATTTTGCTATCCCGGCGGAGTGCAGATAGACAGAGCTGCGAAGTTGGGCGACCCGAGGGCGTACAAGCTCCCTCACCCAAGCGTTACGGGCAGTGAGTATGATTTCTCATTCAGCGGACTGAAAACAGCCGTGATAAATATTGCCCACAATGCCGAGCAGAAGGGTGAGGAGATCAATAAAAACGACTTAGCCGCGTCATTTCAGCGGACAATATCCGAGATACTGGTGGATAAGACCATGTCAGCTGCGCGGGCGCTGGGCTATAAGACCATTGCTGCGGCAGGCGGAGTTTCTGCAAATTCGGGAGTCCGCAGCCTGCTGGAGCGCAGATGCAGAGATAACGGTTTCAAGCTGTATCTTCCGCCGTTGGAGCTTTGCGGCGATAACGGCGCTATGATAGGCGCACAGGGATATTATGACTATCTTGCGGGAAAGCGCGGCGATGAAAGTCTCAATGCTGTGGCTACCATGTCCATGGAGGATATATGAAGAAGCTTGATTACGATATTAAGGACGGATACGTCTATTTGAACCAGCCCGACTTTGACCTGGACGAGACCCTCGACTGCGGACAGGCATTCCGCTGGGAGAAAACGGGGGAGAACACCTACAGCGGCTATTTCTACCGCACTCCGCTGACTATCTCGCAGGATAAGGGCGTGTTCACGCTGTATGATACCACCGAGGAGGACTTTCTCGGCATATGGGCGGACTATTTCGACCTGTACACCGATTACGGCGAGCTGAAACGCCGCTTCTCCGAGGACGAGACCCTCAGCAAGGCGTGTGCCTATGCAGGCGGGATAAGGCTGCTGCGGCAGGACAGCTGGGAGACGCTCATCTCATTCATCATATCACAGAACAACAATATCCCGAGGATAAAGGGTATTATCGGCAGGCTCTGCGAGCGTTACGGCGGATTTCCAAGCGCAGAGCAGCTTGAAGGGCTTGCACCCTCTGATTTCGACTATCTGCGGGCAGGCTTTCGCTCAAAATATCTGGCGGACTGCTGCCAGCGTGTGAACAGCGGCGAGATAGACTTAGAGGAAATAAAGTCCCTGCCCATTGACGAAGCGCGGCAGAAGCTCATGCTGATAAAGGGCGTGGGCAATAAGGTGGCAGACTGTGAGATGCTTTTCGGAATGTATAAAACGGACGCCTTCCCGAAGGACGTCTGGATAAAGCGGGTCATGGAGGAATACTATCCCAACGGGCTGCCCGACTGCGTGAAGGGCTTCGAGGGCATTGCTCAGCAGTATCTTTTCCATTATATCCGCACAGGCACGCAGGCGGCAGCAGATAAACATTAATGAAATAAGACAGTCGGTATTTCGGCTGTCTTTTTTGTTGTGCGTTTTGCACATTATATGGCGGGAAAGAAAAAATATTTTTGGCAAATATACGAAATTATAGATAATCTGTTGACAAATACTATTCATAGGTGTATTATATAAATATAGTAATCATATCAATAAACTATGTAATCCATATACGGAACATTCGGGAGGTAATCAATATGTCAAAGGTATACAAAAGCACGACCGAGCTTATCGGCAATACACCGCTTCTTGAGGCGGTAAATATCGAAAAGGAGCTGGGACTTGAAGCCACAGTTCTCCTTAAGCTGGAATATCTCAATCCCGCAGGAAGCGTCAAGGACAGGATCGCTTATGCAATGATAACCGATGCCGAGGAAAAGGGTATCCTTAAGAAGGGCTCCGTTATCATCGAGCCTACTTCGGGAAATACGGGGATCGGTCTTGCAGCTATCGCAGCTGCAAAGGGCTACAGAACAATACTTACAATGCCCGAAACAATGAGCGTTGAGAGAAGAAACATACTTAAGGCATACGGTGCAGAGATAGTCCTCACCGAGGGAGCAAAGGGCATGAAGGGCGCTATTGCCAAGGCAGAGGAGCTTGCAAAGGAGATCGAGGGCGGCTTTATCCCCGGACAGTTCAACAATCCCGCAAACCCCGAAATGCACAAAAAGACCACAGGTCCCGAGATCTGGAACGACACCGACGGAAAGGTTGACTTCTTCGTTGCAGGCGTCGGCACAGGCGGAACTATCACAGGCGTGGGCGAGTATCTTAAGTCACAGAATGGGAATGTAAAGGTCGTAGCAGTTGAGCCTGCGGATTCTCCCGTGCTTTCACAGGGCAAGGCAGGTCCTCATAAGATACAGGGCATCGGTGCCGGCTTTGTTCCCGATACGCTGAACACAAGCGTGTATGATGAAATTATCCCCGTAAAGAATGAGGATTCCTTCACAGCAGCAAAGCTTGTTGCCAAGAAGGAGGGCGTTCTCGTGGGAATTTCCTCGGGTGCTGCGCTCCATGCAGCTATCGAGCTTGCAAAGCGTCCCGAGAACAAGGGCAAGACCATTGTGGCGCTTCTCCCCGACAGCGGCGACAGATATTATTCCACTCCGCTGTTTGTTGAATAATAATCATAATCAGAAAAAGTTAAGGTGCGGGGTCCGAGGGCTCTGCACTTTTTTTGATTTTAGTCTTTACATTTGATGATTTCGTTGCTATAATAAAAATACAAAGATTAAGGAGATGAATTGTTTGACAAGGTTAGAACTATTGGTTTTGTTATTGTCACTTAAGGCACTTCTTGAAGATAACAAGGCTGATAAGGCACTTGAACTTATCAATGAAGTTATCAGTGAAGCGAAGCGCAATGACAAATAAATGGAAAAAGGTGCAGTGTCCGAGGGCTCTGCACCTTTTTTGTACCATATTATTCAGAAACAAATACTGTTCCAGCAGCAGTCCCCGCATATTTCGGAGCGTTTTCCCACAGACAGGATATTATCCCGTACAAGCTTTTCAAACTCCGAATAGGAAAGAGTATCTCCCTCGGACAGTCCGCAGAGCGTAAGTACGCCGTTGTCATAGCCTGCCACCTTATCGCAGGAATCGCAGCGGTGCTCCTTGTTGTGGGGACATTTTCCGCAGATGATGTCCTCGGAAACGGTCAGCGTGATATGGGGGTCCTCCCGTTTCAGCATGCCGATCATGCTTGTCATGTTCTCGGTGAAGTCCTCGTCATAGCCCTTTCCCCTGAAGAAGGCTATGCACATTCCGTGGTGAGGACGAAGCTTAAAGCTTTGCATATTTTCCCACTCTGTTTGAAACGAGGATAGCAAGAGCTATCTTGATAAGGTCGGGAATGATAAAGGGGAACACGCACCAGCCCAGAGCGGTCAGAAGTCCGACAGCGCCGCTGCTTTGAGCGTATACTATCATAAACCATGCAGTTCCGAAGGCATAGCATAGGATAAGTCCCAGTACCATGGAGATTATCATAGTTACGAGGCTTGTGCCGAATTTTGCAGTGATGAGCCGGTAGATAAGAGCGGAGATAAGAAATCCGACGATATATCCGCCCGTGGTTCCGAGGATAACGCCGAAGCCCCCCGAAAAGCCCGCAAATACGGGAATACCGATAGCTCCTAAGAGAATGTAGGTGAGCACGGCGAAGAAGCCTCTTTTGCCGCCCAGTATGCCCAGAGCGCAGAACACTCCGAAGGTCTGGAGGGTAAAGGGAACTGTGGTGGGAATGGATATCCAAGAGCATATGGCGATAAGCACCGCAAACATTCCGATGAACGCCAGCTCCCTGACGGTGAATATGGGTTTCTTTTCCTTGTTATCTGTGATCGCAGTTTCAGACATGATCTTTTCTCCTTTTTCATGGATATGATTTTCATTACATCATAATTATACCATAAAAAAATGATTTGTCAACATTTTATATTTTGAAAAAGGTGACAATTTTGACCTGTGAAAAACCTTATAAAACGGCGCAGAAACGCAAATAATAAGAGCATGGTCCGAAAAGGGACATTTGTAAATTTTTTTTGAATTTCAAGGAGAACGGGAAATATGACTAAGAAAACATCTGCGCTTATCGGAGCAGCTTCGGGACTGTTGAACGGGCTGTTCGGTTCGGGGGGCGGAGTTATCGCAGTGCCCATGCTGGAGAAAAGCGGGGAGGAGTCGAAAAAAGCCCATGCGGAAAGTCTTGCGGTGATACTTCCGCTGTCTGTGGCATCGGCTGCGGTATATCTTATCAGAAACGGAGATATCCTCAAAGCCGAGGATATGTTGATGATCCCCGCCGGACTGGCAGGAGCGGCGCTGGGGAGTCTGTCCATGAAAAAGATACCTGTTGGGATATTAAAGAAAATTTTCGGTGTGCTGCTGATAATATCGGGAGTGAGGATACTGTTCCTATGATATATGCGGCGGCGTTTCTGACGGGATTTCTCTCGTCGCTGGGAGTGGGCGGGGGAGTTATCCTTATCGTGTACCTGACGGTCATCGCAGGCGCAGACCAGCTGACCGCACAGGGGATAAACCTGATATTTTTCCTGCCGATAGCGCTGCTGTCGGTGATAATCCATCGAAAAAACAAGCTTATCGACATAAGGCAGCTTATCCCCGCCATGATTGTGGGCAGCATTTTTTCCGTGGCGGGAGCATTTGCGGCGGAGCTTATCGGCGGCGAGCTGCTGCGCAGGGGGTATGGCATCTTTGTGATAATACTGGGCGTAAGGTCACTGTTTCAAAAGGCTGAAAAAAATTCTCCGCAGGAAAAGCCGTCCCCTGCGGAGAATAAGTGATCGAATATTATCAGTAGTCGATACCCAGAACAGTCATGAAGTCTTTTCCAAGATTTTCGCCCATAGCGTCAAGCTCCTCGTCGGTTATATCGAGGAAGTCCTTGTCTGCGCTGACTGCGGGAATGGGGTCCTTTGCAAATCTGACGGAAATTGATGCCCCGTCCATGAGGTCCTCGCCCTCGGAAGAGGTGATGCTGTCAAGAGAAACAGCTGCGCCGTCCGAGCTGCTTGTTACGGAGCCGTTTAAGGAAACAGAGCTGCCGTCGTAGCTTGTGATGACCAGAGTGAGCGTACCTGCGTCCTTTACGTATGTAAGAGCAGCGTTTGCGGTCTTGACCTCATCGTTTTCGGAAAGAGAGAATACGGAGTTCCATACCGTAGTGCCGTCGGTAGTGGCTCCCTTGAAGAAGTCGGCATTGAAGCTTTCGGTGCTGCCGTTATCGGTCACCTTCAAATACAGGGATATCTTATCCGATTTGTCGGGCTTGACTCCGAATATCAGCTCGCCGTAGATATCGTCTGTATCATCATCGGAGGTGAAGCTCCCGCGGAAGTTCACCGACATGAGCATGTGAGTGCTGCTGTTGATATTGAAATCAAGGGACATTTCCGCATCAAGACTTTCTCTGAGCTTACTTTCCAGCTCCTGCCATTCCTCCTCGCTGTAGTATGAGGAATAGCTTTCCCTGTAAAAATCCACCATGATATCGTCGAAGAGGGCGCTGTCTATGGAATAGGTTATCACGTCCGCCTTTACGTCATTGCAGTCAACGGAGATATTCGTTGTCACGGAGGACACACCTATGCGGTCGGCGTACTCGGAATATTTATCATCGGCGGAGTTTTCGGTATCGGTGCCGTTTATCTTAGCCTTAGCGGACTCCACCGCTTCCTTGATGCTGTTTATGGTGTCCTCATCGAGAGCGTGATCGCTTCCGCCGCCTGCGCGGAAAATGGAGTGATCGATCTTATCCGAAAATGTGTCGAGGTCAACGAAGTAGGATTGATCTGTTGTGGGACCTGTGACAGCTGCGGAAAGCTTATGCTTGTCGGCGGAGAATCTCATATCAAGAGCGCCCTTGTCGGAGGACATTGATAAGCCTATGAGCTGGTACTCGGTCTTATCCGAGCCCGAAAAATAGGCGGAATAGTCCATATCCTTCGTATCCGCGGTGATATATGCCGCTCCCGATTCCAGAGCGGAGGCTGCCTGTGCGGCGATACCGAGCTCATCGGGTCTGATAAGTGACTTAGCGGTGTTTTTTGCTGCAAGAGCCACATATTTTCCCGGCTCTTCCTCCATGAGCTTCTTATAATTGGTGCAGCCTGTAAGAGTAAGTCCCAACGCCGCAGCAGCAACTGCCGCCGAGGCCTTTTTAACTGTTTTGATATTCATGCAATGTCCTCCCGGAATAGTGATTGTCACCATTATGATACTATATATTCACGATTTTGTCAAGGTACGATTTATAATAATTTTACCGTAAAGTAACAGCTCTGTTAGGCATAATTAATAATTATTCCTATTTTGTTTTAGTTCCCCCAAAATGCAAACAAAAAAGACTAAAGAACTACGCAGATAGAAG
>JBJFHQ010000381.1:0-6456 GCA_051893755.1 Oscillospiraceae bacterium | reverse complement strand
GCATGAAGCTGGAGATCAAGCTTAAAACAGGCACAAACCACGATTTTACGTATGTTCGGGGACGTGGACTTGACGATTGTCGTTCCGGACACATCTGTAAGAAGATGATCGATGCCTACAAGATGGGCAACAAGGCATAACCTGACCTGATCCGATAAATCAGCGGTGTTGTAAAGTATTCCCCGCAAAAGCGGGAAGGCGAAAGCAGAATACTTTGCAGCGCCGCCTTTTTATTTGTTAAGTGAACGCACGGAGTTTTTATAGACGATATCTCCCGAAACGGGAATACGTCCCACGCTTTTGTCGGGCTTTTCTATTTTTGCCAGCAGCACGTCCACTGCACGGGCGGACATCATTTCCGTATTAACTTCGATAGTGGTTATCTTCGGTTCGGAAACGGAGGAATATACCGAATTGTCAAAGCCTGTCACCGAAATATCGTCGGGGATACGGTATCCAAGCGCTTTCAGCTGCTTGATGAGACGGTTTGCTGTCTGGTCGCAGTTACATACAAATGCTGTAGGCATATCCACAGGAAGCTCTATATCCATCAGCATGCCTTCCTCGGTGCGGTCGTCTAAAATGTAGTTGCGGCTGATGTGTATTCCATGCTCGATAAGTGATTTTGCATAGCCGAGAAAACGGTCCTCGATGCTGCTGGTAGCGCCAACAGTTCCGACAAAGGCTATCTTTCTGTGACCGTTTCGTATAAGATAATTCGTCATATCAAAGGAAGCGTAAAAGCCGTCGCAGATTATGCAGTCGATATCGCTGCGGTCGTCGTAGAAATCCAGAAATACGACGGGGATCCCGCTGTCTGTCAGAAGGGCGGTATATTCCTTTGAGAAGGGACCTAAAAAGATAACTCCGTCCACGCGGTCGGCTGTGAGAAGCTTCGGAAGTATGAGGTTTTCCTCGTCAGAAACGGTAAGCGTGTGAAAGAAAGCATAGTAATCACGCTGCTGCAGGAAGGCTGATATATGCTTGTAGTATTTCAGATAGAATGAGTCCTCGTCGATGAACCTTTCCGAAGCTAAAACGCCGATATTGCCTGTTCTTTCGTTTTTTCTGCCCGCAGTGACCTTTACGGCATGATAATTGTAGCCTATCTCGTCCGCAGTACGGCGCACCTTGCTGCGAAGCTCCTCGCTGACACCCTCCTTGCCGCTGAGTGCCTTTGACACAGCAACTATGCTGATGCCAAGTCTGTCGGCGATATCCTTCATTCTGACTTCCTTGCTCATTCAAGTTCATTCCTTTTAAATGTTTTCTTAATACAAAGATACGTCCACAAATCCGTCCAGCAGCTGATCAATATATTTGAATGCAGCGCTTGCACCCTTTGCGACAGCAGTCATGGGGTCGTCGGCGGGATAGCAGCGTATGCCTGTTTCCTTTGAGAGCAGCTTGTCCAGTCCGCCCAGCATAGCTCCGCCGCCCGACATCATTATTCCCTTTGTATGTATATCGCCTACCAACTCGGGAGGAGTCTGCTCCAGAACGTCCTTCACTGCGGTTACAAAATCGTCGGTCATGCCATGGATAGCCTCGTAGATGTCCATATCCGAAATTTCGATCTGTGCGGGGAGTCCCGAAAGCATGTGTCTTCCGCGGATATTCGCCTTGACATTTCCCGTGGGGTCGAATACGTTTGTAAGGGTGAACTTGGCATACTCCGCAGTTTTTTCGCCGATAAGCACATGATATTTCTGGCTGATGTGCTTCATGATCGCGCTGTCCAGACGATTCCCCGCCATTTTAACGGAGGTCTTTGCAACGATTCCGTTCATGGAGACCACTGCCACGTCGGTAGTGCCTCCGCCGATGTCGATGACCATATTTCCTCCCGGCTTGGAGATATCTCCGCCCGAGCCTAACAGTGCTGCGAGAGGCTCTTCGATAAGGTATATTTTTCTTGCGCCCGCAGCCCTTGCGGCGTCTACCACAGCGCGGCTCTCCACGTCGGTTATTGACGAAGGAATGCACATTATCATGCGGGGCATTATCATCTGCCGCTTCATCACACGATGAATAAATTCTGTTATCATGCACTCGTTCATGTTGTAATCGGAAATAACTCCGTCGCACAGGGGACGTATCACCGCGATATAATCGGGAGTCTTGCCTGTCATTTTATCGGCTTCATTTCCAACCGCGATGATCTCCTCTGTTTTTTTATTGAATGCGACCACCGACGGTTCGTTCAGAACGATTCCCTTTTTCTCCATGGAGATCAGCACATTGGCTGTTCCCAGATCTATTCCAATATCCATAGTCTACGCTTCCGCAGGGGGAAGCTGCTCCTTTCTGTTTTTATAATACAGCAGCGCACACTGCCGCCGTCACCGAAGATGCTCCGATATTTTTCAGCAGTTCTGCGCAGCGGCTGACCGTTGAGCCTGTGGTGAAAATATCGTCGCACAGGAGGATTTTTTCTCCGTTCAGCCTTTTGTCAAGGGAGAAATACTCCGTTTCTGCGGCAGCCTTTCGTTCCTCGGCAGTTCGGCTGTGCTGTGTTTCCGATGAATAACGCTTTCCGATAAGGTCTGTTCTCACGGGGCTATCAAGCAGCTCCGAAAGATGCTCTGCCAGTATTTCCGACTGATTATACCCTCGCCTGCGCTGCTTTTTCCTGTTCATCGGGACGGGTACTATACAGTCAATATCGGTGCAGCTTTCGCTTTTCAGAAGCTCGTAAAGCCGCTGTGAGAAAATGACTGCGGCGTTTTTGCTTTGCTTGTATTTCAGCGCAAGAACTGCATTTTTTACGTTTTCGTCGCTGTAGGAAGCTGCGAAGAAGCAGCGGTCGCAATAGATTTTTTCCTTATCACATTCACAGACGTAATGTCCGCAGCGGCGGCATATCCTTACATTATCGAAATTTATCCATTCCGCCTTCTTATAGCAGTCCTCGCAGCAGTACCTGCTCCAATGTATGACCTTCCCGCAGAACGGGCATCTGTTTGGAAATATCAGGTCAATGAGCATTTCTTTTCTGTCGGTCTTTACCATATCAAAGCCGCTCATAATTCCGTCTGCCTTTCTTCAAGGTTCGTCTCCAGCATGTATCTCAGACAGGAATATCGGAGAGTCCTGCGGTTGTTTGCCACCATTCTTTCCACCGCCGCCGACGAGCCTACGATGATAAGCAGCTTTTTTGCACGGGTCACGGCAGTATACAGCAGATTTCTGTAATAAAGCTTGTCAAATCCGCCCAGCAGCGGGATTATCACAGCATTGAACTCGCTGCCCTGACTTTTATGGACGGTTATCGCATAGGCAAGCTCCAGCTGGTCCAGCATATCGAAGGCGTATTCGGTGATACGTCCTTCAAAGTCGATGATGACCTTGCTGTCGCTGCGGCGCACCTTGATTATTGTGCCTATATCGCCGTTGAAAATTCCTGCGCCTTCTTCGTTTTCCTTTTTCCATAAAATATCGTAATTATTTTTAGTTTGCATGACCTTGTCGCCGTCGCGGAAGGTGTATAAAATACCCTTGACCTCCGCCCGTCCCTTTTCGGGAGGATTTATCTTCTGCTGAAGAAGTCTGTTCAGCTCGGTCACTCCGAGCGCGCCCTTTCTCGACGGACACAGCACCTGAATATCGTCAAAAGGGGAGTAGCTGTATGCCCTCGGGAGCCGTTCGCTGTAAAGCTCGGTCACAAGCTCTGCCGCCTTATCGCTTTCAAGTCGCTGCATGAAAAAGAAGTCGTTGTCCTTCAGTGTGAGCACGGGATTTTCTCCGCTGACAATCCTGTGAGCATTGGTTATGATAGCGCTCTGCTGTGCCTGTCGGAAAATTTCTGTGAGCTGAACGACTGTGAGTCTGCCGCAGTCTATCATATCTTTGAGCAGATTTCCCGCGCCCACGCTGGGCAGCTGGTCGCTGTCGCCCACCATGATGAGCCTGCAGGAAAGCTTCATTGCACGCAGCAGCGCTTCAAAAAGCAGAGAATCTACCATAGACATCTCGTCGATTATCATAACATCGCAGGAGATAGGGTCGCTTTCGTCGTGCTTGAATTTCAGCTGTCCCGAGCTGTCGTAGACCACTTCAAGGAGGCGGTGTATCGTCTTGGCGGGATATCCGGTCAGGTCGGATATGCGTTTTGCAGCCCGTCCCGTGGGAGCGGCTATCATTACCTTCATGCCCCGCTGTTCGTACAGGGAGATTATTGCCTTAAGAGTGGTAGTCTTGCCCGTTCCTGGACCGCCCGTCAGAATGAGAAAGCCCTGTGAAAGCGCAAGCGAGATAGCCCTTCTCTGCTGTTCGGCGTATGTGATGCCCTTGGTTTTCTCCTCGATGTCGATAAGCTTGGAATAATCGGCGTCCGAGTTGATAAAGCAGCCACGCATCAGCGAAAGCCGATCGGTTATGTAGGCTTCTGCGCGGAAATAATCGTACAGATAGACAAACTCCCGTCCGTTTTTGTCGAAAATCACGATATTGTCGTCGTCCTCTTCGGCGGTGAGAGCCTCGGAGTATTTTGCTTCATCGGTATTCAGAAGAGATATTGCCGTTGACATGAGCCTGTCGGCAGGCAGACAGCAGTGACCGTTGAAGGTGTTTCGATAGAGAACGTAAAAGATACCTGCCCGTATGCGGTTGATATCGTCCTTGGGACGTTCAAGCTTGTCGGCGATATATTCCGCTTTTTCAAACTCAAGCTCTATGCCGTTTCTGCATAGCACGTAGGGATTTTCCTTGATAACATCAATTGAGAACTGTCCCCAGCGCTTCCATATCTTAACTGCCACCGAGGGTAGGATATTGAATTTAGATAGAAATATCATCAGAGTGCGTATGCCGTTTATCCGTTTAAATTCCTGTGACGCTTCTTCTATTTTCTTTTTGGTGATGCCCTTTATTTCAAGGAGCTTTTCGGGGTCATTTTCGATGATATCGAGACTTTTATCACCGAATTTATCGACTATCTTTTTAGCCATTGCTGGGCCAATGCCCTTTATTGCTCCGGAGGAAAGATATTTCAGGATAGCGGAGGAGGTGGCAGGCATTTTCCGTTCGCATATCTGCGCCTTGAACTGGGAGCCGAATTTGGGGTGATTCACATATTCGCCCGTAAGGCGAAGCTCTTCGCCAACGTCTATGTTGCCCAGCTCGCCGACTACGGTAACGAGGTCGCTGCCCGTGTCCAGGTCGAGGACGATATATCCGTTTTCGCTGTTTCTGAAAAGCACATTATCCACTTCGCCCTCAATGGCGATAAGCTCCTTCTGAACGGTCTCCACAGTACCCCTCCTTTCCGATAAGTTTTCGGGAATTATTTTCTTGATTTGTTCAGCTTCTGAACATAATAGTTTGCAAATGCGGAAAGCTTTTTGGGCAAAGCTCCGCCGAGATAGCATATAGCCTTTACTCCCGCAGTGGGGATAATTTCAAGCCTTCCCGCGAACATTCCGTCAACAGCCTCTGCAGCTGCCAGCTCCGATGATATGCCATCTATTTTGCCGCGGACTCCCGCTCTGCTGTTGAAGTCGGTCTTGACGGGACCGGGGCAGAGCATGCTGATATGAACGTTAAGACCTTTTCGTTTTATCTCCTCGTAAACTGAGGAGGTAAGGCTGACCACATAGCTTTTTGAAGCATAATAAACGGACATGAACGGTCCCGGAACATATCCCGCCGAGGAAGCAACATTGAGGATATATCCGTAATTCCGATGAGCAAATCTTCTCAGGAAAAGCTTCATTAGGATATGCACAGCTCTGACATTGACATCGAGCATATCCATTTCCTTAGCAAGGCTTGTTTCTGCGAATTCACCGTACATGCCGAAGCCTGCGTTATTAACAAGAACCTCCGTATTATATTCGCAGGCGAGCTTATAAAGGGCAAGACATTCCTTTTTATCGGCGATATCTGCGCTTGCGGCGGTGGTATACTTTTCGCCGAACTCGCAGACAAGGCGTTTCAGCTCCTTTTCGTTGCGTCCTGTTATGATAAGATGATACCCTCTTTTCCGAAGCTGACGGGCGATATCCCGTCCGATACCCGAGGTGGCGCCTGTCACCACGGCAGTTTTTCTTGTGGTGGTGCATTTGTGGATAATGTTCATATTTGTCCTCCGATTTTTGTTTTTCATTCACATACGAGTAATTGGTCGCTTTCGGTGAAGCCCCGTTTTGATTTGTACTTTACGGTTACATAAGATTAGCTGTTCGCTTTCGGCGGAGCAGAGCTCCGCGCATTTGATTCGCTCCGCTGTCAAATGCATCCCGCCCGTGGCTTGCTTCAAGTTAGTTAGTCTTTGATGTTATTTGCTGCCGTCCGCGGTCTTTTTAGTCACGGGCGGCGTTTATTATCGTTCGGCTTTTCGGCTTTCGGTTACTTTCGCGGCTTGATGTGACCTAAGCTGAAAAACTCACAATGCGGCAACCGCTGTCGGGCGGACCCGACTGCTGCCCTTTGGAAACCTGCAGCCTTGAAAGGCTG
>JBJFHQ010000380.1:0-6517 GCA_051893755.1 Oscillospiraceae bacterium | reverse complement strand
GCAAATATGTTGTTATTTCACACAAAAAACGCCCATTCTATGCAAATAAATTCAACGAAGCAAAAAGCAGAAAACCGCATACTTACGTGATTTAACGTACGTATGCGGTTTGTGAATTGGTCGAGGTGACGGGATTCGAACCCACGGCCTCTTCGTCCCGAACGAAGCGCTCTACCAAACTGAGCCACACCTCGCTGTTTATAACATATCTATTATATCACATGAGGGGCAGTTTGTAAAGCGGAAACTGTATTTTCGTTATTTTGCACAAAATCTGCTGTGCATGATTTGTGCTATTCGTCCTCAGACAGGTCGAGCAGCGGGATATTGTCCGAGATGAACCTTATAAGCTCCGACAGCCGTGATGTGGGACGCTCCGGCATACTGCCGTCGATTATGATGATATTCCCCTTTTTTACGGCGGTAAGCTCCGCGTATTTCTCGGTGAAGGCGTAATAGTCCACACTGTCCGAGAGGAATATCACCTCGGGGTCGGTCATGATTATCTTGTCATAGGGCATGTAGTAGTTCTTGTAGCCCTTTGCGGCATTTGCTCCGAAGGTGCCTATCAGGTCGCCCGAAAGCGTATCGGGAGTTGCCACGTTTTCCTCCGACAGGAAAAGCAGCAGCCTTCCGCTTAAATAGGGCGCTTCCTCCGAGGCTCTCACAAGCTCCCCAAGAGCATTGTCCGCAAGCTCCTCGGGAGAATCGCTCCACAGGGCGGCAAGGGTGATATACTCCTGCCGAAGTGCCGCCAGACTGTCAGGCGCGTTGATGCACAGCACCTCTGCGCCGCTGTCGATAAGGTCGGTCCTGTCCGCTTTGGAAATGGGGCTTTCCGTTATCACGATGTCGGGGGAGTGTTCAAGTATCTTCGCAGTATCGGGATTTGCCGCGGAGCCTGCCGTTGGCAGGGACAGTATCTCCTCGGGATGATCGCAGTATTCGCCCCGTGCGGCTATTTTGTCGGAAAAGCCCAGCTCGCAGATAATTTCCGCCGCCGCAGGGGACAGCACAACTGCTCTTTCGGGGGAGATATCCGACGCTTCCTCCGTTATCTCCGCGGAAACGCCCGTGAGCAGCACAGGCTCGGCATTGTCATCGTCCCTGCCAAGGCTGCTGCAGGAGCACAGTATCACCGCGGAGAGCGGTATTATCATTGCAAAACGCAGCTTCATTATTCGCTGATGGGGTGCTCGTCCAGCCACTTTTCGGCAGCGTCGGCAACGGTCTTAAGAGCAGTCCCGCCAAAGGGTGAGTCAAAGCCTGCTTCGGCAAGAAGTCCGCTGTAGGTCTTTCTGCCGCCGCAGCGCACAAGCTTCATATAGCGGCTCCATGCCTGCGCATAGTCCTCCTGCATCAGCGCCCAGAACTGTAAGGACGCGGTCTGCGCAAGAACGTAATCTATATAGTAGAAGGGGTTTTCGTAAATGTGTATCTGTCTCTGCCATGCCCTGCCCTCGCCGTAGAAGGGGGAGCCGTCTAAGTCTATCCAGGGCATGTATATCCCCGTGAGCTTTCTCCACTCGGCATGTCTTTCTGCGGGAGTGAGCCTGGGATTTTCGTACATGATATGCTGGAAATGGTCAACCATGGTGCCGTAGGGAATGAATTTCAGCGCTTCGCAGAGGTGCTGATAGCGGTATTTGTCCGCCTGCTCGCCGAAGAAATCCTCCGCCCATTTCCATGCGAAAAATTCCATGCTCATGGAGTGTATCTCGCAGCTTTCCATGGTGGGGGAGCGCAGGTCGGAGGGATAGATGTCCCGCGCAGTATAGCCTGCGAAGGCATGTCCTGCCTCGTGGGTGATGACCTCAACATCGCCCGAGGTGCCGTTGAAATTGGCAAAGATGAACTCTGCCTTGTAGTCGGGGATATCGGTGCAGTAGCCTCCCGCCGCCTTTCCCTTGCGGCTGAGAACGTCCATAAGCTCGTTGTCGAACATGAAGTCGATGAACTCCGCAGTCTCGGGAGACAGCTCGTGATAGAACTTCCTTCCCGCAGCGAGGATATCCTCGGCAGTGCCCTTGGGAACGGCATTTCCCGAGCGGAAATTCAGCGGAGTATCGGAGTATTTCAGCGGATATGGGCAGCCTGTACGCTCTGCCTGTGCCCTGTAGACCCGCTCTGCCACGGGAACGCAGTATTTCACCACCGATTCCCTGAACTTTGCGATATCCTCCTTGGTGTAGTCGTTGCGGAGCATGTTGTAATAGCCGAGGGTGACGTAATTCTCATAGCCCATCTTCTCAGCCATTTTTGTGCGCAGAGCCACCATTTTATCGTAGATATCGTCCAGCTGCTCTCCCTTGGAGCTGTAGAAGCCGCTTTCCGCCGCCCATGCTTTATGACGCAGCTCATCATCGGTGGACTGCTTGTAGGGGGTCAGCTGGGAGAGGGTCAGCTTTTCGCCGTTGAAGTCTATCTGCGCAGAGGCGATAAGCTTCTGATACTCGGTAGTGAGCTTGTTGTCCTCCTGCATTTCGGGGATTATCACGGGAGAAAACGCCTTCAACCCGATGTCGATATTTCTGAACATCAGCGCGCCGAAGATATCCTCCAGCTCCTTTCGGAACGGGCTTTCTGCCAGAGCACGGTTGACGTTCTGGATATATTCGGAATACTTGGGGTTTTCCTCGTCGAAGAACTCGGTCTCCTTGTCGTAGAATTCGTCCTCGGTGTTGATGCTGTGTCGGATAAGGACGAGAGTGTTCATAGTTGCGTAGGTATCGGCGCAGGTGTTGAAGTCGTCGAATGCCTGCTTTGCCTCCTCGGCGCTTGATGCGTTTCTGAGAGCGTTAACGGTCCTGTCCGCCGCTTCCTTTATCTTGTCAACGTCGGGGCGGGTGTATTTCATTTCGGAAAATTTCATAAGCTTGCTCCTTTCGGTGGTTATGGATATATTATACTCCATTTGCGGGGATTTTGCAAGTGTGAATAGGGAATAATGTTTTGGATAAACTATTGACAAATAGGAGAAAAAGTAGTACAATGTATTACAGAAGGAGATGATAGTATGTCGTTTTCAATAAGACTAACCGAAACCGAGAAAAAAATTGCCGACAGCTATGCAAGGCTTCATTCCATATCCCTCGGCGAGGCGTTCAAACAGGCTCTTTTTGAAAAGATCGAGGAGGAGTATGATATGACCGTTTTCGACGAAGCCTATGAAGAATATGAACGGGACGGAAAGAAGAGCAGACCGATATCCGAGCTTTGGAAGGAGCTTGATATATGAAGTATCGGGTGGAGACCACGACAAGATTTGACAGGGAGTTCAGAAAGCTTGACAGGTATACTATGAAAATGATCAAGGCCTGGATAGATAAAAATCTTGCAGACTGCGAAGACCCGCGGGCACACGGAAAGGCACTGACTTCAAACAGAAAGGGACAGTGGAGATATCGTATCGGCGATTATCGGCTTCTTTGTGTGATAAATGATAATGAACTTGTTATCCTTGCTCTGACGATAAGTCACAGACGTGACGTGTACGAAAAATAAGCTGATATAGATTTTTCCGCCGAACAGGAACAGATAGTCCGGCGGTTTTCTGCATTTTCCCTTAGAAATATTAATTTATCATTAAAAACAGATTCAATTTTCATAAAATGCTTTACTTTTATTAAAAGTTATGATATAATATCATCATGGGGGACGGAAAGCCCCGAAAAAATGAAAAGAGGTAAAATAATATGCAGTATGAGATCAAAGGTGCACCTATGCCCGTTCTGATTTGCAGAATGGAGGGCGGAGAGTCTATAAACTGTCAGAAGGGCGCAATGTCCTGGATGACTCCCAATATGCAGATGAATACAAGCGTGGGAAACGGCGCAGGCGGTTTCCTCGGAGCTCTCGGAAAGGCAGCTACTAAGGCACTTTCGGGCGAGTCCATCTTTACCAATACATATACGTCTCAGGGAGGCCCCGGCGAGATAGGCTTCGCTTCCACCTTCCCCGGCGATATCCTCGCATTCAAGCTCAACGGCTCCAACAGCATCGTTGCGCAGAAGTCCGCATATCTGGCTTCCGAGCCCGGTGTTGATATGAGCATATTCTTCCAGAAGAAGATATCCGCAGGCTTCTTCGGCGGCGAGGGCTTCATCATGCAGCAGTACACCGGAGTCGGCACTGTTTTCGTTGAGATCGACGGAAGCGTTGTTCAGTACAGCCTTGCTCCCGGACAGTCCATGCTCATAGATACAGGCTATCTTGCAGCTATGGATTCCACCTGCTCTATCAGCATCGAGACCGTGGGTGGCGTAGGAAACACTCTCTTCGGCGGCGAGGGCTTCTTCAATACAAAGGTAACAGGCCCCGGCAATATCTGGCTCCAGACCATGCCCGTATCTGCTCTTGCAAATGCGGTTCGTCCCTATATCCCCACAGGCAACTGATAAGCTTTATATCATTATCGCAAAAAATATCCCCTGTCGGTTCGGCGGGGGATTTGTGTTATAGCAAAAAGAAGTGATCCGCCTAAGCAGCAGTTAGGCGGATCAGTTTAGGTTAATTTACTTAAGCGATCTGTCGAGAGCTATCGTCTATCCAACGTATTCTCTATTTATATTATACCACTTTTGCGGTAAATGTCAAGGGGTATATTTAACTTTCAACTGACCGAATCAGTCCTCTTCAGGCTCCTCAGGCATATCCCAGTTATGGTAAACGTTCTGCACGTCGTCGTTGTCCTCCAGAGCGTCAAGGAGCAGGTTCATCTTTCTGATAGCGTCCTCGTCGGTGAGGGTGGTGTAGGTGGAGGGTATCCTGTCTACCTCGGCGGAGAGTATCTTATAGCCCTTCGCTTCAAGTCCCTCTCTTACGTTGTGGAGGTCATTGGGCTCGGTCTCTATCTCTGCTGTGCCGCCCTCCATGGTAAAGTCGGAGGCACCTAAGTCAAAGATATCGTCCATGAGAGCGTCCTCGTCCACGCCCTCTGCGTCAACTACGATAATTCCCTTTGTGGTGAACATAAAGGACACGCAGCCCGATGTGCCCAGATTGCCGCCGAACTTGTCGAAGTAGTGACGGACATCGCCTGCAGTTCTGTTCTTATTGTCGGTGAGAGTCTCGACGATGACCGCAACGCCGCAGGGACCATATCCCTCATACACATTGGACTCATAGCTTGTCTTGTCGGAGTCGCCCATAGCCTTCTTGATTATCCTGTCGATGTTGTCGTTAGGCACGTTGTTGGACTTTGCCTTTGCGATAAGGTCGCGGAGCTTGGAGTTATTGTTGGGATCTCCGCCGCCCTCCTTTACGCATACTGCTATCTCACGGCCGATCTTTGTGAAGATCTTAGCCTTTGCGCCGTCGGTAGCTTCCTTTTTTCTCTTGATGTTATTCCACTTGGAATGTCCTGACATAAAAACCTCTCCTTATATATAGATAAATATGTATTATTTATTCAAAGAAAACTCTTTGATAAATTTCTCGTATCGGGGCTCCCCCTTGATAAGCGGCTCGTCGCCGTGACAGGGGAATATCCTGTCGGGAGCAAGGGCTGCTATCCTTTCCATGGTGTATTTTGCAGCCTTGGGGCTTTCGGCGGTGGTGCTCCAAAATGATGTCCCCACAGTAGTGAGCGCATCTCCGCAGTACAGGTCGCCGCCGTTAAGTATTCCTATGGAGCCTCTCGTGTGACCGTCAAGGGATATTATCCCTGCGTCCATGTAGATGCCCTCCGCATCAAGATCGCACAGCCGCATGCCGTCCTCCGCGAAATAGTCGGGAGTGAAGCAGTCAATTGGCGTGTCCATGTCGGTATGTATCTTATTTTCACGGAGCTTTCCCCGCAGGCTCGTTATATAGTGAGTGCGGCAAAGATTATCGTGGATAAGCGGATAATCGTACCTGCTCATGGCGATTGGCGCATGATACAGCTCGGAGAAATACTTTGCATTTTCCGCCGCGTCGATGTGTCCGTGTGTGAGGAAGATGAGCTTGATATCATAATAGGACGACAGCCATGTTTCTATCTCGTCCCGTGCGCTTGCCCGTCCTGTGTCTATGAGGACATCTCCGCCCATGCAGCGTATCACATAGCAGCTCACATGGTCCTTGCAGAGCATATTGACGCCCCGCAGTCTTTTTGCATTTTTAAGCTCGTCGTCATAGTTTTTCATTGCACGTCGTTCCTTTCCCAGATATATTCAAAAAGCTGATTTATCCTGTCCCTGTCCCCCAGCAGATGCAGCCAGCCGAACAGCGCTTCCAGAGAAGTTGCCCTGCTGTACTCGGCGCGGTCGGAGCTTTTCGGAACATGCCAGCCGTTGCCTGTGGCATTTCGTCCGCGGCGCATGATGTTCGCCTCGTCCTCGGTAACTATATCGCTGATAAGCTCTGCCGCTTTCGCCTGATATGCGGCTCTTACCCGTCTGACCGCCTCGTCGTGGAGATTCTTCGCGGAGGTGTTTGCAGTGAGCAGCAGCTTTTCCCGTACCAGCTGCTCATAGACCGCGTCGCCCATGAATGCCAGCGCAAGGGGACTGTATTGATTCGCCTGATGCTTGTC
>JBJFHQ010000379.1:0-6536 GCA_051893755.1 Oscillospiraceae bacterium | reverse complement strand
TTCCGATATGCTTAAGGGTAAGCAGGGACGATTCAGACAGAACCTCCTCGGTAAGCGTGTTGACTATTCAGGACGTTCCGTTATCGTTGTCGGCCCCGAGCTGAAAATGTATCAGTGCGGTCTTCCCAAGGAAATGGCGCTCGAGCTGTTCAAGCCCTTCGTTATGAAGCGCCTCGTTGACAAGAAGATCGTTAACAATATCAAGTCCGCAAGAAAGAGCGTTGAGAGAGTTACCAAGGACGAGGTATGGGATGCTCTGGAAAATGTTATCCAGAATCACCCCGTGCTCTTAAACCGTGCGCCTACCCTTCACAGACTGGGTATCCAGGCATTCGAGCCTATCCTCGTTGAGGGCCGCGCTATCAAGCTCCACCCGCTGGTATGTACAGCCTTCAATGCCGACTTCGACGGCGACCAGATGGCCGTGCATCTTCCCCTTTCTGCTGAGGCTCAGGCAGAGGCGAGATTCCTCATGCTGGCTGCAAACAACCTGTTAAAGCCTTCCGACGGTCGTCCCGTGGCTGTTCCTTCACAGGATATGGTACTGGGCTCCTACTACCTGACCCTTATGAAGGACGACAAGGACGAAAACGGCAACTACATCGAAAAGGGCGCAGGCAAGGTGTTCCGTGATGTGAGCGAGGCTCTTATGGCTTACAGCGAGGGCGTTGTTTCACTCCACGCTCCAATTAAGGTGAGAATTTCCAAGGAGATCGGCGGAAGAAATGTTTCCAAGATAATCGACTGCACAGTGGGCAGACTTATCTTCAACGAGAACATTCCTCAGGATCTTGGCTACGTTGACAGAACAAATTCCGAAAATCAGTTCAACCTTGAGGTAAACTTCCTCGTCAAGAAGGGCGACCTTAAGGGCATCATCGAAAGATGTATCAGAATTCACGGCACGACTACCACCTCCGAGGTCCTCGACCGCGTTAAGGCGCTGGGCTTCAAGTATTCTACAAAGTCTGCTATCACCATTGCCGCATTCGACGCGACTATCCCCGATACAAAGGCGGATATCCTCGCAGCTGCCGACAAGCAGGTCGATAAGATCAACATGATGTACAAGCGCGGATTTATCTCCCGCGACGAAAAGTCCAAAATGTTCATCAAGATCTGGAACGACGCTACCGACGACGTTACCGCAGAACTGAAAAAGAACATGGATAAGTACAATCCTATCTGGATGATGGCCGATTCCGGAGCCCGTGGTTCTATGGGTCAGATACGTCAGATCTCCGGTATGCGCGGACTTATCGCAAATACGTCCGGCGCAACTATCGAGATGCCTATCCGCTCCAATTACCGTGAGGGTCTGAATATCCTCGAATACTTCATCTCTTCCCGTGGTGCCCGTAAGGGTCTGGCAGATACGGCTCTTCGTACCGCCGACTCCGGTTACCTTACAAGACGTCTCGTAGACGTTTCTCAGGATGTTATCATCCACGAGGAGGACTGCGGTACTACCGAGGGTCTGGAGATATACACCATCAAGAACGGCAACGAGACCATCGAGGATCTGTCCGAGAGACTTCTGGGACGCTTCCTCCTTGACGACCTCACAGATCCCGAAACGGGAGCCGTTATCATGAGCAAGAACAAGCTCCTTAACGTCAACGATGCAAAGAAGATCGTCGATTCAGGCGTTAAGAAGATAAAGATACGCTCGATACTCGAGTGCAAGGCTAAGAGCGGTATCTGCGCTAAGTGCTACGGCGCTAACCTGACCAACAACAACATCGTTACTATCGGTGAGGCTGTCGGTACTATCGCAGCACAGTCTATCGGTGAGCCCGGTACTCAGCTTACAATGAGAACCTTCCATACGGGCGGTATCGCTTCCGCTGAGGCGGAGGATATCACACAGGGTCTTCCCCGTGTTGAGGAGCTCTTCGAGAGCAGAAAGCCCAAGAATGCTGCTATCATCGCACGCATCTCGGGTAAGGTGCGCATGGAGGAGATCAAGAAGACAAGAAATATCATCATCTCCGACGAGGAATCGGGCGTTGACGAGTATTATCCCGTTCCCTACGGCTACAAGATCAAGGTCCACGAGGGCGATACCGTCGAAAAGGGCGAGCCTATGACGGACGGTTCTATCAATCCTGCCGATATCCTCGAGGTAAGCGGTCAGATGGCAGTTCAGAACTACATCATCACCGAGGTACAGAAGGTTTACCGCTTACAGGGCGTTGAGATCAACGATAAGCACATCGAGGTCATCGTTCGTCAGATGCTCCGCAAGGTCAAGATCGACGACAGCGGCTCCAGCTACATGCTCCCCGGTTCCCTTGTAAGCAAGAAGGAGATCGACGAGGAGAACGCTAAGCTTCAGGCACGCATCGACGCAGGCGAACAGGGTATCAGACTTATCACCTACGTTCCTGTGCTTCAGGGTATCACAAAGGCTTCCTCCAACTCCGACAGCTTCCTCTCCGCAGCTTCCTTCCAGGAGACCACAAAGGCTCTGGCAGATGCTGCTATCAGAGGCAAGGTCGACCACCTGGAGGGTCTTAAGGAAAATGTTCTTATCGGTAAGCTTATCCCCGCAGGTACGGGTATGGACGTTTACAACAACGTTCAGATCGTCAGGAACGAGACAGCTTCATCGGCTGAACATCCCACTACTTCCTCTTTCTGAGACTGAGATGATTTCGCGGACGGACATGCGTTGTCCGTCCGCTTTTTGCACGATTGTAGTAAATATAGACAAAATCAATTTCAAATATTTTCTCGGGATATATTAAAAATACAAATATCTGCGGAATTTGTATAAAATCCTTGACAAACGGGAAAAGATAGTGTATAATAACTAAATGCGTGGGGTCGTGTATCCCCGTAAATATCGAAGAAAGGAGAAATGATCAATGCCAACCTTTAATCAGCTGGTACGCAAGGGCAGAGACGTTCTTGAAAAGAAGTCCACAGCACCCGCTCTTCAGAAGGGCTACAATGCTAAGAAGAAGATCGCTACAGACCTCAGCTCTCCCCAGAAGAGAGGCGTCTGCACCGCTGTAAGAACTGCTACTCCTAAGAAGCCTAACTCCGCTATGAGAAAGATCGCCAGAGTAAAGCTTACTAACGGTCAGGAAGTTACTGCTTATATCCCCGGTATCGGTCACAACCTTCAGGAGCACTCTGTTGTTCTTATCAGAGGCGGAAGAGTTAAGGACCTCCCCGGTGTTCGTTACCACATCATCAGAGGAACTCTTGATGCGCAGGGCGTAGCTAAGAGAAATCAGGCCCGTTCCAAGTACGGCGCTAAGAAGCCTAAGGCAGGCGCAGCTAAGTAATTTGCTGAAATTGTCTTGATTTGATCGTAAACTCAATGAAGCCACAGTTTTTGTGTGGAGTATTCATTTTATATAGATTTGGATCCTCTGCATTGCACAGCGTGTCATCACACAAAACTTTGGAATGAAACGAGTACCTATGATATCATTTCTATGAAGGAGGGAAGTATTGTGCCAAGAAGAGGTAATATTGCAAAGCGTGAGGTTCTTTGCGATCCTGTTTACAATTCTGAAATTGTAACTCGTCTCATCAACAATATCATGCTCGACGGTAAGAAGGGCGTTGCTCAGAAGATCGTTTACGGAGCTTTCGATATCGTTGCTGAAAAGACAGGTAAGGACGCTCTCGAGGTATTTGAGCAGGCTATGGAAAATATCATGCCCCTGCTCGAGGTAAAGGCTCGCCGTGTGGGCGGTGCTACTTATCAGGTTCCTATGGAGGTCAGACCCGAAAGAAAGCAGACTCTCGGTCTCAGATGGCTTACCACTTATTCAAGAGCCAGAAACGAGAGAACTATGAAAGAAAGACTTGCAGCTGAGATCATCGACGCATCTAACGGCATCGGCGGTTCTGTAAAGAAGCGTGACGATACACATAAGATGGCTGAGGCTAACAAGGCATTTGCTCATTACAGATGGTAATGAGCGCCTTTGCGGCAGCTCACTGCATGGCGTGACGTACCCTTTGCGGTACGATTGGAGGATATATTATGCCAAGAGATTGTTCACTTGAAATGACTCGTAATATTGGTATAATGGCTCACATTGACGCGGGAAAGACAACCACTACGGAGCGTATCCTGTACTATACAGGCATCAATCACAAGATCGGTGAAACACACGACGGTACCGCAACAATGGACTGGATGGCTCAGGAGCAGGAAAGAGGTATCACAATCACCTCCGCTGCTACAACAGCCTTCTGGAAAAAGCACAGAATCAATATTATCGATACCCCCGGCCACGTTGACTTTACAGTTGAGGTTGAGCGTTCTCTGAGAGTACTCGACGGATCTGTAACGGTTTTCTGCGCTAAGGGCGGCGTTGAGCCTCAGTCTGAGACCGTTTGGCGTCAGGCTGACAAATATCAGGTTCCCCGTATGGCTTATGTTAATAAGATGGATATTATGGGAGCCAACTTCTATCGTGTCGTTGACATGATGAAGGACAGACTTAAGTGTAATGCTGTTCCCATTCAGCTCCCTATCGGCGCTGAGGAGGACTTCAAGGGCATTATCGACTTAGTTGAAATGAAGGCTTACGTTTACTACGACGATGTCGGAAATGACGTAAGAGTTGAAGATATCCCCGCAGATATGGTGGATAAGGCTAACGAATACCACGATGCTCTTATCGAACATGTTGCGGAAATGGACGACGAGCTGATGGAAAAGTATTTCGCAGGTGAGGAGCTCACTATTGACGAGATCAAGTCCACTATCAGAAAGTCTACGATCGCTAACAAGATGGTTCCCGTTACATGCGGTACATCTTACAAGAACAAGGGCGTTCAGAAGCTCCTTGATGCTATCGTAGACTATATGCCGTCTCCTATCGACATTCCTCACATCAAGGGCGTTAACCCCGAGACAGGCGAGGAAGTTGAAAGAGAATCCAGAGATGACGCTCCTTTCGCTGCTCTGGCATTCAAGATCGCTACAGACCCCTTCGTTGGAAAGCTCTGCTTCTTCAGAGTTTATTCCGGTATGCTTGAGGCAGGCTCTGCAGTGCTCAATGCAAACAAGGACAAGCCCGAGAGAATGGGCCGTGTTCTTCAGATGCACTCCAACCACAGAAAGGACGTAGATACTTGCTATGCAGGTGATATCTACGCTTGCGTCGGTCTTAAGAATACAACTACAGGTGATACGCTCTGCGATCCTAAGTTCCCTGTTGTTCTCGAATCCATGGAATTCGCTGACCCCGTTATCCAGCTCGCTATCGAGCCTAAGACTAAGGCAGGTCAGGAAAAGATGGGTATCGCTCTCGCAAAGCTTGCTGAAGAGGATCCTACCTTCAAGACATGGACCGACGAGGAAACCGGTCAGACAATCATCGCAGGTATGGGTGAGCTTCACCTTGATATCATCGTAGACAGAATGCTCCGTGAGTTCAAGGTAGAGGCTAACGTAGGTGCACCTCAGGTTGCTTACAAGGAAACTATCAAGACTCTCGCAGACGTTGACCACAAGTACAAGAGACAGTCCGGTGGTTCCGGTCAGTACGGTCACGTTAAGATCAAGGTTGAACCCAATGAGTCCGGTAAGGGCTATGAGTTCATCAATGCCGTTGTCGGCGGTGCAATTCCTAAGGAATTTATCCCCGCTGTTGACAAGGGTATCCAGGGCGCTATGAAGGCAGGCGTTCTCGCAGGCTATCCTGTTGTGGACGTTAAGGTTACTCTTTACGACGGTTCTTATCATGAGGTCGACTCCTCTGAAATGGCTTTCTCCATCGCAGGTTCTATGGCGTTCAAGGAAGCTATGAGAAAGGCAGATCCCTGCATTCTCGAGCCTATCATGAAGGTTTCCGTTACCGTTCCCGATGATTACACCGGTACTGTTATCGGCGACCTCAGCTCCAGAAGAGGTCAGATCCTCGGTCAGGAAACAAGACCCGGCGCAGTTCAGGTCGATGCTCTTGTTCCTCTGTCCGAAATGTTCGGTTATTCAAACGACCTCCGTTCCAATACTCAGGGACGCGGTCAGTATACTATGGAGCCTCACAGCTACATCGAAGTTCCTAAGAACATCGCTGAGAAGATCATGTCTTCCAGAGCAAAGAATAACGACTAATTTTATACTTTTTTTCAAAAACCTATTGATTTTTTGTTCCATATCTGCTAAAATGTAATTAGTAGATATGGAATAAGCTACAATTCTATTATAAGGAGGAAAATTCCAATGGCTAAACAAAAATTTGAAAGAACCAAGCCCCATGTAAATATTGGTACTATCGGTCACGTTGACCATGGTAAGACCACTCTTACAGCTGCTATCACAAAGTATCTCGCTCTTAAGGGTCAGGCACAGTTTGAGGACTATGCTAACATCGATAAGGCTCCCGAGGAGAGAGAAAGAGGTATCACGATCAACACAGCTCACGTTGAGTATGAGACTGACAACCGTCACTATGCTCACGTTGACTGCCCGGGCCACGCTGACTATGTTAAGAACATGATCACAGGTGCTGCTCAGATGGACGGCGCTATCCTCGTTGTTGCTGCTTCTGACGGCCCTA
>JBJFHQ010000378.1:0-6557 GCA_051893755.1 Oscillospiraceae bacterium | reverse complement strand
AACCGGGCGTTGCGGCGCAGATACCCGACAAGACCGGCTATACCTTCGGTACAGTTATCGCAGGTATGAAGCAGGCTGCCTCCTTTACCGAGTACAACTACCCCAAGCCCCGTGAAAAGGATTATTATACGGGGAAATATCTGCTGTCCGACCTGCCCTATGCGGCGGCTATCAAGACGGGTACTCCCCAGATGACCTCACAGGAGGACACGGGCTCGGCGTTTATCGGATTCTATCCCGCGGACGACCCCGAGATAGCCTTTGCAGGATTTATCGAGCACGGCGAATACTCAAAGTTCATGGTGCGGCAGATAATCGAAGCCTATTACAACGAGGATTATGAGATATCTCTGCTGTCCGAAGGATATGTTCCCAAGGAGCATGACCCGTCCGCAGAGCTTGCCGATACCGACGATGATGAAATTATCACCGAGGAAAGCTTCTTCGAGGAACTCTACACCGAAACGGAAACGACTCAGACCGAGTCTGCCGAAACAGAAGCTCCGACCGAAGAAACAGCCGAGCTCCCGGAAGCTCAGACAGAGACCGAAACAGATATCGTTCAGACGGAAATAACTCCGGAGAGCACAGAAACTGTTCCGACCGGATCCGAAACGGAAATATTCTCCGATACGCTGCCTCCTGCGGATATCCCTGCTGTGACGGTGCCCACTGTAACTCTCCCGCCTGTGACCGAGGAGGAGCAGACCGTTTCTGCTGCCGAGACCGAAGCATCGGCTTCCGAAGCTCCCGAAAGCAGCCCTGAAAATGAGGAGATACCCACAGATACGGATACTCCGCCGCCCGAAAACTAATCGGAAATTTCCCAAAGAGAAAATTGCACAAATTTCCGTTGTGCTTTTAATAGAAATATAACAAAATTGTGCAGAGAGGACAAAAATCCTTTGACTTTTCTGTATTTTGTGGTAAAATATAATTAACCGATAATGTTCATGAGCAGTTCGGTTTTTGATCAGCTCACGGCAGAAGGACCGCAGATCTTCTGCTGAAAAAATGCACATTTAACTAATTTTCCGAAATCTGCGGAGAAATGGAGCTGTCATGTCAAAAATCATAGCTGTAACTTCAGGTAAAGGCGGAACAGGAAAATCCTCTATCTGCGCCGAACTGGGATTCGCCCTCGCAAAGCAGGGACACAGAACTTTGATCATTGAACTTGACTTCGGACTCAGATGTCTCGATATTATGCTGGGCGTAAAGGATGACATAACCTACGATCTCGGATCGGTGCTTAAGGGCGAATGCGATATATACAAGGCAACAACTCAGGTCAAGCTGGCTACAAATCTCAGCATTGTCTGCGCCCCCGAGGACCCCTTCGCAAAGGTTGACGCTGAGACTATCAAGAACATCTGCCAGGAAATGAGAAAATATTACGAGTACATCATAGTGGATACTTCTGCGGGCACAAATGAAAGCGTTTTCGATGTTGTGGAGCAGTCCGATCTTATCCTTATCAATACCACTCCCGACCCGATCTGCGTCCGCGACGCAAGGACCATGTCCGACGAGTTCTATAAGAGAGGCAACAAAAAGCAGCGCCTTATCATCAACAAGGTAAATCCCGATATCTTCAAGGCAGATCTTATCGTCGATCTGGACGAGATCATCGACACCGTAGGCGTTCAGCTTATCGGCGTTATCCCCGACGATACCGCAGTTATCATCGCAACAGGAAAGGGTGAGCCGCTCCCCTCGTCGTCGCTGGCATTCAAGGCGTTCGACGCTATCTCAAAGCGTATCAAGGGCGAGGATGTTCCTCTCAGCTTCAAGGTGCTTCTCCAGTAATTTACACACGTACATTTTAGTTCACAATATAAAACCAGACCTAAATTTAAAACAAAGGAGATGTATTTTAACCCATGAACATTGCACTTATTGCGCATGATTCCAAGAAAGAGCTGATGGTCCAGTTCTGTATTGCTTACTGCGGAATACTTTCCCGACATAACATCTGTGCAACGGGAACAACGGGAAAACAGGTCTCTCAGGCAACGGGTCTTGAGATCCAGCGTTATCTGAGCGGCAGTCAGGGCGGCGGACAACAGATAGGAGCAAGAATATCCTGCAATGAGATCGACTTGCTGCTCTTTTTCAGAGATCCGCTGTCACCAAAGCCCCATGAGCCCAATGATATGGATCTGCTTCGTCTCTGCGATGTGCACAATATTCCCGTCGCAACAAACATCGCCACTGCAGAAGCCCTGATCCACGCTCTCGAAAGAGGCGATCTCGACTGGCGTGAGATCGTCAATCCCAACTGATCTTATTTTCTGCTCACATTCACACATAGTATTAGTTGATGTAACGCCGCAATGCGGCTGATGAAGAAACTACACTGCAGACGCGGGGCTGTAAAATGTCCCCAAAGCCGAGGATTTTCCTTAAAGAAATATCCCGGCTTTTTTATTTTTGGATACTATCCCTCGGCACTCTCCCACCGATCAAGGTGCATGCAAAAATCTGCGCAAAAGCCTATATGGAAGCTTCTGCGCAGATTTTTTGTACACTTTTTATCAGCCGTCATTCCCGGGGACCATATTGAAATAGTACATAAGCGCTTTTTCGGCGTCTCCGCTGTTACGAGTGAATTTTATATTTCTGACATCAAACAGTATGCAGCCGCAGTGACCCTTGAAGGTCGGAAAGGATATTATTTTCAGATCCGAATTTATCTCGGGACTGTAATCAATGATCTCCAGCGTCTCGCCGAAAAGTGCGGAGCGCTCGTAGTTTTTCAGCCATTTTGCGTCCATATTATCAAACAAGCTGCCGAAGGAGCTTCCGATAAGCTTTTCCAGAGGCAGTTTCTCAAGCTTTGCCAGCGCTTCATTCCCGTATCTGAATATCCAGTCCACGGCATGGCTTTCATCGTTGAATATCATCTCGATATCAGTAAATGCAAAGGGCATATGCTCAAAGCCGCTGTAGTACTTACGATATTCCTCGTAGGTCGAAGGAACGCCCACATCGGAAAAACTGCTTATCATGCACTGCTGCTTTAAGCGCAGCTCTGTGACTATGTCTTTTTTCTTTCTGACAGTATATTCAATGGACTCGCCGTTGCTGAGATTTACCATTCTGGTCACATTGTGTATCGCCATTACAGACACGATACAGCCTCGCCGCACCTCTATGAAATTATCATCAAGCGCCTTCAGTATATCACCATACGTGGTTCTTGTGACATACACCTTGCCGCCCAGAACATGTATCTCCGCATTCTTTCTCCGCATGACCACGTAAAGTATATTCCTCACGTCGATCTCGACCTTTTTTCTGTTTACGATCACGCTGATAAATTTTGATTCCTGCATTTCTGACACCTCATTTGTTTTTGTACATAACAGCCATTCTGTTTTAATTATACCATATTTTTTCGAATATTTCAACCATTGGAGAGTATTTATGTGAAATTTTCATACTGCAAGCTTGTCCGTTCACAGCTCATACCACGGAGCAGCTGATATACGAAAAAAGCTCCGGACCCTTGTCAGAGTCCGGAGCTGTACGGTCAGTCGGCAATAAGGTTGATATATGACGTGATCAGAACATCATCACCGTCAAAGCCTCTGCATAAGCCATAATGCCCGTAATAAATATCCTCATGCTCATACCCGCCGTCGAATTTCCATGTATCGAGATGAGTGTATACATCAATAAGTCCGCAGTAGGAATAATAACTGCATATGCTTTTTATAGCCGTCCGCATCATCGGGAAAGCACTCGCACCATATCTCCTTCAGTCTCGGCAGATCACTTATCTGCGGATTTATCAGCTTTCTCATTTATCTTTCCTCCCAGCACAAAAAGCATCAGCAGTCCGCTGAATATAACGGAGATCATGAATATTCCCTTCTGATCTCCCAGCAGCAGAGCCGCACCGAATACTACCGAACCGCAGGCAGCGGTTATGCTCTCAATAGTGCTGCTGATACCGAGCGCACGGCTCTGACCTATCGCCTTTACCTCAGGCATTGAAGCAAAGTATACCGACTGTGCGGAAAGACCGAAGCTGTCTGCCACCGCAAAAAGCACGATGACAACATAGCAGCTCGTGATAGACGGATTGATGACCAGATACAAAAGCGCCGCCGCATAAATAAACGATGCAAGTATCATAGCCTTCCGTGTTCCAAGCTTTTCGATAACAGGCTCGCCGATAGCGTCACTTGCATAAATGGATATAACTCCGCTTATAAGGAAAGCCATGGATATTTCCGCAGCTGAGAGAAGATTTGCCTCCGCAACGATCGGGAAATAATAGCTCAGGAAGGACGCACAGATGAGATAAGGTATTGCAAGACAGATGAAATAGCGTATCACATTCGGAGTGATAAAGCTTCTCAGAGGAGCATCATTCTTCTTTTCCCGAACAACGCTGCGTTTGTTTTCCAGCAGCATAACTCCCAGCAGGAAAAGAAGCACAGCACATACGGCAGCAGTAAAATATGCCGCAAGTATTCCGAAGCCCTCCCATATAATGGAGCCCACAACTGTTCCGCTGTTCATACCTGCAAGAAACGCGGCATTGTAATGAACAAAGCCCTTGTTCTGATTCTCCTCGTCGTCAAAGCCTGTTATCCATGTATTTACGGCAATAGTCAGGAAGCCTCCGCCTATACCGCATATACTGTTAGCGCATATGAGCACCCACAGATTCCCTGCAAATGCCGAAAGCAGATTTCCGCCTGCATAGAACACCGCTCCTATAAGACACATTGGCTTTATGCCCGTCTTTTTTATAATAAATCCGCAGAAAAGCGCAGCAAGTGCAGACGCAATCAGCTCTGCGGACAGAGGGAACGCCGCTGCGACCTCTGCAGGTACAGGAAAGGACTCGTTCCAGAGCGACATACCGTATATCGGCAGGAAGGTGGTGGTGATATTTGCGGTAAAGAATATCATGAATGCAATGGGACGAATGACCTCGGGAGGATACGTCCTTTTTTCCGAAGCAGCCCTGTGCTTTGACTTGAATGCAGTCACGCCGTTCATTATTTCGGCAAAGATCAGCATCACGATTATAACTGCCATTGAGGAAATGATCAGTATATTTCTGTAAAGAGCGCTGTTTTCACGGGCAAAGTTGTCGTAATTTGTGCCCACTTCAATGAATGCGAGTATCTCGCCGTTCTCATCATATGAGGGGACCAGTGCAAAGGTATAGACGCCTAAAAAAATACTGATGAACTGTAAGTCAGGAGCAATGATACTTATTGTCGGAGCAATTGCGGCACTAATACGGATAAATAGAGGGTCTTAACAAACAAAAGCTGTATACACTTTGCGGCGGAGAGGCTCCGCAGCTTTTGTATACAACTCATGACCTGGCAGAAGAAGGCGATGATGCCGATGATTATTACTGGTCGTTCTACTCTCTGTACCATTCCGATGATGCTGCCGCTGTGGATGTGGGCGGATATATAACCGAGCTGTCCCCCGACGGCTTCACTCGTGAATACGGCGGATATAAGCTGCCTGCAAAATATGTTTTCATGTCCGCATTAAGATCGGCACTTCCACTGATATCGGCTGTTTTTATCCTGTGGGGACTTATTTCCGTGACAGGCTGCCTGATGCACTGGAAGATGTCCATTCTGTCAAAGCAGCTTTTTATGACGCTGCCCCTTGTCATCGGAATGGCGGCGATCATCACCATTTCCCTGCTGGGCAGCATACGGGATGAATATCTGACTCAGAGCAGCCCGCGCATGGAAGCTATCATCGAGCTTTCCGTCAGATCTCTGGACGGAGATGCGATAGAACAGATGAAAAGCTTAGACTGCACCAATGACGGTTCCCTGTATGATCTGTGCGAAGAGATGCGGGAGCTTATCGGCTCCAACGCAGGCGACCGGAACAGCAAATATTACGGCAATATATTCTTATACGGCAGCGACGGCATGCACTTTATGCTTGCTTCGGGGGACAGCTATGACATGCCCTTCATACTGTCCACCTATGACGGAGATGAACCTATCGACTATTCATACACATCCATATATTACACGGAAAGCTTTTCCGATATCTACATATGCGCAGACGCACCCATTTTCAACTCGAAGGGAGAGCTGGTGGCATTTTACGAGCTTCAGGCAAATACAAGCGATCTGACCGACGATATAAACAGCGCATTCAGAGAGGCTCTGATAAGGATAGCTATCCTAATACCCGCATTCATTGCTGCCGCAGCATTCATAACATATATCAGCGCAGGCTATCTCCGCAAGGTAAAAAGTGCCGTAGCAACCATCGCAAACGGCGATTTCTCCGCAAGGATAGAGGGCTCACCCAATGATGAGATCGGCGAGATATGCACAGGCGTGAATGAAATGGCAAGGCAGCTCGAAGGATTCTTCAACACCAAGGACAGAAACGAACGGTTTTACTATAAATTTGTCCCCGAAAAATTCCGTGAGCTGCTCCACAAGAATGAATTTACCGACCTTTCACTGGGAGACGCGGAAAATGCCGACCTTACCGTGCTTTTCTGCGATATACGAGCCTTCTCGCTGAATTCCGAAATGATGACC
>JBJFHQ010000377.1:0-6564 GCA_051893755.1 Oscillospiraceae bacterium | reverse complement strand
CGTTTCGGCGAAGCTCTCCGCCTCGCACAGGAAAAGCTGAACTCCAAAAATTTTTACGCCTTCAATCCCGAATTCGACGGAAGAAACAACAAAAGATAACGGCAGCTTCTCAGCAAGAAGCCGTCATACACAAAAAAGCTATGCAGATTTTTTCCGCATAGCTTTTTTTATGCCTTATTCAGTCTCTCCGACAGCGTCTACGATCGGCGTCTTTATTATCCTTCTTACCGCGGGGATAACTGCCGCAAAGGCTACTGCAAATGCAGCCGCTGCGCCGATCACCAGATACTTTATCGGCTCGATGAAGGACAGCGTGACAGGCATATCCGACATGTTGAAATTGCCCAGTCCCAGCGCAAAGGGCGCATAGATTATCGCTATCATTCCCTCTATCACAAGAAACGCCGAGATACTTGCGATACCGGCATACAACACACTTTCGGAAAAGACCATTTTATATATCTGCCCCGAAGCCATTCCGCAGGCACGCAGCATTCCGATCTCCGAGGTGCGGTTCAGTACGTTGGTTGAAATGATATTGATGATATTCACCGCCGCAATAAGCGATAGCAGCGCAACAAGAAAATATCCGCAGATCTTCACAAGTGCAAGCTTTGCATATGCAGCTGTTTCGTTGGTGTGATTGTCGGTATAATAGTCGTAGTAGTGACGCTCCAGCCAGTCCGCAGCTGCGCTGTAATCTCCTTCAGCAGCGTCGGCATAGATAGTTCGGTAATACAGATACTGCGGTTGTCCGTCATACTCTCCCATATTCAGCGAATCGGAATCCGCTCCTATTGCAGTTACTATCGACTGATAGTTTTCCTCTGCCATACAGCCAATCACATCCATATTTGTACTGGAATACATATCCATACTGCTCTCAAAGGTGCCGTGGATCCCGAACACCTGCGTCTCGTATGTGGCATAATCCACAAACGCGCACGCGGCTATTTCCTCGGGGACCTTTGAATACAGCTCATAGGTATCTTCATTTTTTGTCACTGTATTATCTATGATGATCCCGCCCGACTGAACGAATTCATCATAATCGTCCTTTCCTGTCAGACGTTTATAGGTGTTCTCGTTTATTGGATGAAGGCTCATATAATAATATCCCGAGATACGCTCATTGGAGCTTGTATCATCATTGCTCTGCACAAGATATACAATGCGGGAATCATACTGCACATTTTCAAAATGTCCCGATCTCAGCATTTCCTCGGCATTTACAGCCGTATCCTCGGATTCTATATCATAGACCGTGACCTCGTAATCATAGGGGGTCTTGCTTTCGGAGTAGGTATCCTCAAAGCTGCCCGCCACCACGTCAGCCGTATAGGAAAATCCCGCATATATCACAACGCTTATCGCCATGGAAACAAGAGTAATAAGAAAGCGCTTGTTGTTTCTGCGTATGCTTCGGAAGGCTATCAGCCATTCCACGCCGCCTCTGCCCTGAGTTTTCTTTCTTTCGGGTCTGCCCAGCTTCACCTTGCGCTTTGCGGCTCTCATTGCCTCCACGGGAGACATTCTGTTTACTCTCATTCCCGTGCCGACAGCCGAGATAAGCACCCAGAACACGCCTATCGCCGCCGATGAAACGATGACCCACACAGGCACGGAAAATTCCAGCATCTCGAATATATCATAGCTGCTGCTGAGAGCGCCCAGAACGTCCATTCTGCCGATAAGCAGGAATATCACATATGCCAGTCCCGTTCCGAGAAGTATTCCCACAGGAACTCCGAACGCCGAAAGAATCAGAGCTTCAAATACGAGTATTCCCAGTATCTGCTTTTTAGACGCTCCCACTGCCCGTATAACGCCGTACTGACGTATTCTTTCATGGGAGGATATCTCAAAGGAATTATCAATGACCATTCTCACGCAGAACATTATGAACAGCACGACCAGATAAATAAGCATATAAAGTATGGTATTGAAGGATTTTGCGTCCACACCCTTGTTTATCATGTTGAGATATTCCTGATTAAAGGCAAAATCAAAATCGTCTATCTCAAGACCTATATCCTGAAAAGCGTGGTGCAGGTTCCAGTAAAAGTCATTCTGCTCTTCATTGAAGGTCAGCAGAAGCTTTTCCTTCTGCGGGATAAAGGAGCCCATTCCGGTATCGCCGAAATAGATCACGCTGTTCTGTGCGGTAAAGCCTGTCACGGTGAAGCTGATGATCTCGCCCTTGTTTATCTGATAATGGCTGTCCAGTATCCCGGGTATCTCAAAGCCTGCCGAAGTCACAGTTTCTCTCCATGCTTCGTCGGGGTCCTCTTCTGTGCCCTTGTTGACGCACTCATATTTTGCAAAGAAGATCGTTTCTCCCACCGACGGGTCTCCGAAATATTCCCTGTCAGCCTCCGAAAGAGCTATTTCTCCGTCCTGTGTGGGAAGCCGTCCCTCGGAGACCTGCGTCATCCTTGCGGGGAACATATCTGTATCATCGGTTCCTATCCTCAGAAACGAGTCTGAGATAAGCTCCCCTTTCCTGTCGGTCAGATAGTACACCGTTGGATATTCATCATCAAGATTGGACGTGACCTGATCGGTATATGCAGATATCCCGTACTGACAGGATTTTTCAAAGATATCCATATTTGATATCTGAATAACGTCGTCCTTGGAAAGCTCGTTGAAAATAACATCATATGTACCGTTGGTATATGCGGAAACGTTTCTCATGGTCGCAAGAACAGTGCTGACAGCCACAAGCACTGCCGTCATCATCAGCACGGACAGAATTATACCTATCTCGGTAAGTACAGTATGCCGCTTCTGCTTTCTCAGATAGCCTGCGGCAATAGATGACAATACGTTCATATATATCCTCCCGGGTCAATAATTGACAATTGATAATTGACAATTGAAAATTCTATATTGGTTTTATACCTATTATATCATTTTCTGAACGGTTTTTCAATAGAAAATGCAAAAATTGAAAAATATTCTAAAAAATCGGCAGCGATGCCGTAAAAGCAGCCGCTGCCAATGATTATCAATTATTTGTATTCCTTATTGAGAAGCTCGTTTTTCTTGTCCCACAGCTTCTGCGACAGGTCCACGTAATACTCGTGAGGATATTCAAATCTCTTGACCTCGTCCCAGAGAGTATCTGCCTGACGGGCGCAGTATTCCCTTATCTCGCCCACAGAGGGACTTTCGTACACGCATTTTCCGCCGTCGAATATCTGCACCATAAGCTTTTTCGCCGTGAAATCGGTGACGGTCTTGCGCTTGTAGGGGTGTTCGGGGTCGAATATCTCATAGGGGCTGCTGTCGTCGATAACTTCGCCCGCGCATGTGATAACGTCCGCGATAGCCTTTCCGCTTGCCCTGTCGTATAATCTCCAGACCTCCTTGAAGTCGGGATTTGTTATCTTCGCCGCATTTTCCGAAAGCTTTATCTTGGGGATAATTTTCCCGTCCTTTTCCACGGCGGCAAGCTTATACACTCCGCCGAAAACCGACTCGGAGGACGCAGTGATGAGCCGCTCTCCCACGCCAAAGCTGTCAACAGCCGCCCCCTGAACGATCAAGTCGCGGATTATATACTCATCAAGGGAGTTGGACGCCACAATTTTCACATCGGTAAAGCCCTCTGCGTCCAGCATTTTCCTTGCCTTTCTTGATAAATATGCGATATCTCCGCTGTCGATGCGTATGCCTGCGGGCTTTTCTCCCCGCTCCCGCATTTCCTTGAACACTGTTATCGCATTGGGAACACCCGATCTCAGCACATTATATGTGTCAACAAGAAGCGTGGTCCCTTTTGGATAGCACTTCGCATAGGCACGGAAGGCTTCAAGCTCGCTGTCAAACATCTGTATCCAGCTGTGCGCCATGGTGCCCAGCGCAGGAGTCTGCATCATCTCGTCGGAAATAGTGCAGGCTGTGCCGCAGCAGCCGCCTATATATGCAGCTCTCGCTCCGTATATCGCACCGTCGAAGCCCTGCGCACGCCTTGAGCCGAACTCCATTACGGGGCGTCCCTCCGCAGCTCTTACTATGCGGTTAGCCTTTGTGGCGATAAGGCTCTGGTGATTTATGCAGATGAGTATCATCGTTTCCACGAACTGCGCCTGTATCGCAGGACCTCTTACGGTAACTATCGGTTCTCTCGGGAAGATAGGCGTGCCCTCGGGAACAGCCCATACATCGCAGCAGAACTTGAAATCCTTAAGATATCCGAGAAACTTCTCGGAGAAGATACCCTTACTGTGGAGATAGTCAATATCCTCATCGGTAAATCTTAAATTCTTCAGATAGTCGATCACCTGCTCCAGCCCGCACATTACAGCAAAGCCGCCGTTATCGGGGACACGTCTGAAAAACATATCAAAATAGGATATGGTATCTCCCATGCCGTTCTCAAAATATCCGTTAGCCATGGTAAGCTCGTAAAAATCGGTAAGCATCGTTAAATTGCGTTCATTCATAACAATCACCCTTCAAACAGTTTACTTAATTGTTGAAACAAACTCAATGCCGCTGTCGGACATCAGCTTGTATGCCGCTATGTTGGCGAAGTCTGCGCTGTGCAGCGGAGAATCGTAGGTCTCGACGCAGTCTGCGGGAATAACTATCCTGCATTTTCTGTCGGCGGCGGTAAAATATGTTTTCAGCGACAGACAGAGCTGCATCACACATATATCGGTGCAGTCCCCCACTACTATGAACGTATTCACCTTTTCATGCAGGTCAATGAGCCTGCGGAGCTTTTCCTCGTGGAAGCCGTTGGTGGAATTTTTTTCGACAAGCTCATATCCGCCCACAGACCTTATTTCATCGACGACCTCACTTTCGGCGGTGCCGCGTATGCAGTGGGGCGGGAATGCGGAAAACTCGGCGCAGTCCTCACTGTGGCAGTCGGCAAGGGCAGCGGAAAATATCCCTGCGGCATTGCAGCGGCGCAGCAGCTCGGCAGAGGGCGGGATAATATCCTCCACACGGAGCGACGCCATAGCTCCCTCACGGACAAAGCCGTTGACTATATCGACGATGACAAGCATGGTTTCCTCGGGAATGAAGCTGTCAAGGAAAACGCTCTCCAGAGCCGATATTTTTTCCGCACAGGCGGTAAGCTCCTTCACGGCGGCGGACAGTTCTCTGCTGTTGATCTTCATAGAATACACCCTTTCTTATAATGCGCGATATTTTACTGTTTTATGTGGTTTGATTTGTTATTATCATTTTGATATTATCATTATAACATTATCATTTTGATTTGTCAAGGGGTTTTGGAAAATTTTTTTGGATTTTTATTGCTCCCCCAATTAACTGATGAAGATTTATGCGCAGAACCGCTGACGAAAGCCTAGGAAGAAAACCGCAGGAATATGCGGATATTTCAAGGTTTTCTGACGACGGATTTCGTCAGCGGGGCAAGCAGAAAATTCAATAGTTAATTGGGGGAGCAATATTGGCTGTTGATTTTTTCTTGCGGATATGATACAATATTATCAGCAAGTAATAAAAGGAGGAATCGTTATGCCTAACATCAAGCCTGTATCTGATCTGCAGAATTATAATGAAGTTCTCCGTGATATCTCCGTGGGAGAGCCTGTTTTCCTCACTCAGAACGGCAGAGGAAGATATGTTATCATTGATATTGAAGAATATGACCGCCAGCGTGCAGTTATCAAGCTTCTCTCCGAACTGTCAAAGGGAAAAAGCTCGGCAGAGAAACACGGCTGGCTTTCACAGGAAGATGTTGAACGGGAGCTTGGATTATGAAGCTTTGTGTATCACCTGCTGCTTTGCAGGATCTGAAGGACATAAAAGAATATATCTCCGAAGTCCTTTGTAATCCAACAGCCGCAAAACGAACTGTCAAGAAAATAATATCTGAATACAAAACGCTTACAGATTCACCATATATCGGCACATCACTCAAAACTAAAATCAACATTGATACGCCTTTTCGATATCTTGTAAGCGGAAACTATCTGATTTTTTATCAGGTAAACGATAATATAATCGAAATACACCGTATTATTTACGGCAGACGTGATTACATAAGAAAAATCTTTCAGATCGACATTGATGATCAATAAAGGAACGTGATATAAATGACCCCACTGGCAGACCGCCTGCGCCCCGAAACTCTTGATGATGTGGTGGGACAAAGGCATCTCCTTGCTCCCGGAAAGCCTCTGCGCAGGATAATCGACGGCGGCAATATCCCCAATATGATATTCTACGGCCCCTCGGGCGTGGGAAAGACTACCGTTGCCCGGATAATCGCCCAAAACAGCGGCATGAAGCTCCATAAGCTCAACGGCACCTCCGCCGCTACCGCAGATATCCGCGAAGTCATCGCCGATACCGACACCCTCGACGGCAGAAACGGCGTGCTGCTCTATCTGGACGAGATACAATATCTGAACAAAAAACAGCAGCAGTCTCTGCTGGAATACATCGAAAACGGTCAGATAACTCTCATAGCCTCCACTACCGAAAATCCGTACTTCTACATATACAACGCAATTCTAAGCCGAAGCGCTGTCTTTGAATTCAAGACCGTTTCCGCTGAGGATATCGTCCCCGCTG
>JBJFHQ010000376.1:0-6607 GCA_051893755.1 Oscillospiraceae bacterium | reverse complement strand
GAAAAAGCATATACGGGAGCACCGTTCACAAAGCCGTAAGCTGCCGCCACGCCTGTGAGATCCTCTCCGCACTTAGCGTATGCGTCAATTTCGGTATAGATGCCGTCATCAAAAAGAGCAGCAAGTCTTTTCTTAGCGGCAGTATCGGCGGAAACAGCAGCGGTATACTCTGCCATTTTAGCCCTCTGACTTTCGGTCAACATAGATATTTCCTCCGTTCTCGGTGGTTCTGCCGATTTATGTAAATAAATCTCGGCATATCCTAAAATTATTTCAAATTTAACCAATATACATTATACAACATATTTTTCGACTTGACAAGTTTTTGACGAAGAATTTTTGGTTTTTTTCAATTTGTTTACAATTCCGTAAAAAATCGGCTGTTCGGCAGATAGCAACAGCCCGAAAAAAATAAAAAAGACGCCGAAAAATCGACATCTTTCTTATTGTACGTACAATTCGGTTTTATCTGTTAATCAGACAGCTCTTGTAACCTTTCCGGAACGAAGGCATCTTGAGCATACATAAATGTGCTTGGGAGTGCCGTTTACAATAGCCTTAACACGCTTAACATTGGGCTTCCAGGTTCTGTTGGAACGATGATGTGAATGGGAGACCCTGATACCGAAAGTAACACCCTTTCCGCAAATCTCGCACTTTGCCATGGTGTGCACCTCCTTATATAAGTTTGCGTTTCTTATTACATGCCGACAGTTTATCGGCATTACTAAATTATCATACCACTTTTCTTTTCAAATTGCAAGCCCTTTTCGCAAAAATATTTAAAATATTCACATATTGTTTTAAAATATAGTAAAAAAACATGATTTTGACTATTGAATTTAGTGAAAATATATAGTATAATTATAATTGATAATTGACAACTCAAAAGACGGAGGATATAATGTTAGACAATTCACGTTTGATAGAATTACTTACGCACGTAATCGTGCTTTTCACAGCCTTTCCCGTACATGAGTGTGCCCATGCCTGGGCTGCGGAGAAAATGGGCGACGATACCGCCCGAAATGCGGGAAGGATAACTCTCAATCCCATAAAGCATCTGTCGCTGTGGGGAACGCTTTTCATGATATTTCTCGGCTTCGGCTGGGCAGATCCAGTGCCTGTCAACCCGGGCAACTTCAAAGATCCCAAAAAAGGCATGGCGCTCACCGCTCTTGCGGGACCTGTGTCAAATCTTATCATGGCGTTTGTTGCGACAATATTATTCCGTGTGCTGTATGCAGTGTACTATGCGTCTGCTGCGGAGATGACATTTATTTACTATTTGCTGATAATTTTCCAGTATATGATAATACTTAATATAGGACTTGCGGTATTTAATCTGCTGCCGATACCGCCGCTGGACGGTTCGAGGATATTCAACCTTGTTATGTCCGACAGCACCTACTTCAAGGTGATGAAGTACGAAAGATATATCTTCCTTGCACTTATGGCAGTTATCTGGCTGGGACTTCTGGACGCTCCTCTGGCATGGCTCCAGAGCAAGGCGCTGGACTGCATGTTCTTCCTGACGGGCTGGGTGGACTATATAATGATGTTCATTCTCGGCTTCGGCGGAGCCTCGGTGTGATATATGGAACAGCTTTCATTCAAGATACCCGTATTTGAGGGTCCTCTCGACCTGCTTCTGCACCTTGTGGCAAAGCATAAGCTGAATATCAACGATATCCCCATAACCGAGCTTGTGGACCAGTATCTGGAGTACATCGACCGCATGGCACAGCAGGATATGGAGATAGCAGGGGAATTCCTCGAAATGGCGGCGCGGCTCATATATATCAAGACAGTCTCGCTATTGCCCCGTCACGACGAGGCAAAGGAGCTGAAAAAGGAGCTCGAAGGCAGGCTGGTGGAGTATTCCCTCTGCAAGCAGGCGGCGGAAGCGCTTCGCGGCAGATATACCGGCGGCATCACCGTGAAAAAGCCCATGGCGGTAAAAATGGATATGACCTATTCGCTTATCCATGACCCCGAGACCCTTCGGGACGCTTATCTAAATATAGATGTGCGCAAGCTGTCTGAGGAGCCCGTCACAGGCGCGGCATTCGCAAAGATAGTATCTGCGAAATATGTGCCTGTTACGTCGAAGATAGTGTACGTGCTAAAATGCCTGTACCGCGACGGAAAATGCTCTCTGTCGGGACTTTTTGATACAATGACCGACCGCTCCGAGCGTGTGGCGGCGTTTCTTGCCGTGCTGGAGCTCACAAAATCGGGACGAATACTTTTAAATGACGATAATTCGGAGATCGCCTTTAACGAGGAATATTCGGGCGGCGAGGAAGGAGAGCTTCACTCCGACTTCGACGACGAGGACAAGCCCTTAGACGACAGCCTAAAGGAGGACGCTGTAAATGTCGCAGAATGAAAAAATATCCGCTGTGGAGGCGGTTCTGTTTGCCTGCGGAGACCCCGTGGAGGAACAGCGCCTTGCTGCGGCAGCAGGTGTCGAAACGGACAGCCTTGACGATGTCATCGCACAGCTCAATCAGCGGTACGACGAGACGGGCAGTGCTCTGCTGGTCATACGTCTGGGGGACAGCCGACAGCTTTGCGTCCGCGAGGAATATATGGACAACGTGCGTGCGGCAATGGAAAATAAGAAAAATACGCCTCTTTCGGCAGCTGCCATGGAGGTCCTCACCATTGTGGCGTATAATCAGCCTGTGACGAAATCTTTTGTGGAGCATGTCCGCGGCATTGACAGCTCCAGCGTGGTAAACTCGCTGGTGGAGAAGAATCTCCTTGAAGAGGCAGGGCGGCTGGACGTTCCGGGAAAGCCCATAGCCTACAAGACCACAGCCGCATTTTTAAGATGCTTTCAGCTTGACAGCCTGGACGACCTGCCGGAGCTTCCGAACCGCCAGCAGCTTGATTTTGCGGAGCTGCTCACCGAGGACGGAGACGGTGAAGATGAGGATATGGCACCATGACGGTCCTTATCATAATAGCGGCGATCATAGCGCTTATCGTCATTTTGCTGTATTTTCCCGTAACTGCGGAAATATCCTATGTGAATAAAGAGCTTCGGGTCAGGGTAAAATATCTGATGTTTACCGTTTTTTCCATTCCCGCCAAAAAGAAGAAGCGGCGGGAGAAAAAGCCGAAAAAGGAGAAAGCTCCCAAGGAAAACAAGGACGATATATCTGCGGGAGAGGAAGAAAAATCTTCCGAAACACAGGACGAGGCAGGCAAGCCTTCTCCCGAGGACGAGGAGCTATTAAATCCCGACGGCGGGAAGGATAAAAAGCATAAAAAGTCCGTTTCGGACATAATGGACATGATACGGGATTATAAGCGGATTATCCTCCGCGTCTGGGAGCTTGCCGGAAAGCATGTCCGAAAGATATGTAAATGCGTTCGTATCGACGGAGTTGTTATAGACATCACAGCGGCAGGCGAGGATGCCTTTGAAGCCTCCATGCTCTATGGAAAGCTTCATGCCGCAGTGTGGAATATCATTGCATTTGTGGGGCTGCTGATACCCATATCCGTAAAAAGCTCGGATATAAAGATAAGCTACTGCACCGAGGAGCCCATATATAATTTAAGCGCGAAGGTGCGTGTCACTCCTGCGGTGATCGTGGGAAATGTCATAGTTGCGGCGCTAAAGCTGCTGCTTCATATAAACGAAATACGACCAACTAACGGAAAGGATGTTAATAATGGACACAAGAGCTAAAGACCTTATCTCGGAGGCACTGGGAAAAATACACGAAATGGCGGACGCCAACACGGTAATGGGCGATCCCATAAAGGTTGACGGCATAACTATCATTCCCGTATCAAAGGTATCCTATGGATTTGCGGGGGGCGGCTCAGATCTGCCTGTCAAGAGCGAAAAGGAAGCATTCGGCGGCGGAACAGGCGGCGGCATGACCTTACAGCCTTTGGGATTCCTTGTAGTCTCCAACGGCGATGTAAGATTTATCCAGATAAATCTTGATACCTCCAAGACCTCTGCCGTAGTCAACATGATACCCGACCTTATCGACAAGATCAAGGATATCGCAGGAGGCAAGGGCGATAAGTCCGCGGCTTCTGCCGTTACGGACGCTGTTGACGGAGAGATCACCGAGAACAAGTGAACCGCTGATTAAATCGTTTCTCGACGCTCTCAGTGACGGATTTTCGAGTGTCGGAAACGATAGCTTCGCTTTAATCAGCGCTTCCCAAGGAATGATCCCTCCTGCAAAAACATGAATTATTCTGCGCCGCCGTAAATATAATAGTAAAAATATTGTATTTACGGCGGTGTTTTTATGCATATAAAAGGATTATGTTCCGCCGCGCTGTCCGCGGCGGTTTTTGTTTCGGGGATAATATCGACCGAGTGCTGTGGGCTGACCGAGGCGGACATCTCCGCAAAGGCGGCGGTGGTGTACGAGCCGACCACAGGCACGGTGCTTTTTGAAAAGAACAAAAGCGAAAAGCTTCCTATGGCAAGCACTACTAAAATCATGACGACTCTTCTGCTTATCGAGAACGGAGACCTTGATACTCCCTTTACCGTGGACAGCGAGGCGATAAAGGTGGAGGGCTCCTCCATGGGACTGGTGGAGGGGGATATAGTTACAGGGAGAGACCTCTGCGCAGGCATGTTATTGCCCTCGGGAAATGACGCAGCCAATGCTTCTGCGGTCCATGTTTCGGGGAGTATGGAAAAATTCGCGGAGCTGATGAATTTCCGTGCAGGACTTATCGGCATGAGGAACACTCACTTTGTGACTCCCTCGGGACTCCACGACGACTGCCACTATTCCACAGCCTACGATATGGCGCTCCTTGCGTCGGAGGCGCTTAAAAACCCCGTGTTTGCGGAAATATGCGGCAGCTCGTCCATGAAGGTGAATTTCGGGAACCCACCATATGACAGGTGGCTCAAGAACACCAATAAGCTTCTCACCATGTGCGAGGGCTGTATCGGCGTGAAAACAGGCTTTACCGACGAGGCGGGCAGATGCCTTGTTTCCGCATGCGAAAGGAACGGGGTCACGCTTGTGTGCGTTACTCTCAACGACCGCAATGACTGGCAGGACCATATGAATATGTACGACGACGCCTTTTCGCGGATAATGCCCATTGAGATAGATATCGGAAATGTATATGAAAACGTTGCGGGCAGCGATACATCATGCGTGGAGCTTATCAACGATGAGCGGATAATATACCCCTCTGCGGACGGGCACACTCCCGAGATAGAGTGTAAGGTGATTGCTCCGCATTTTGTGTACGCTCCTGTGGCGGAGGGCGATGTTATCGGCAGCGTGCAGATATATGCCGACGGGAAAATGCTGGGAGAATATGAGCTGAAGGCTGCGGAAAGCGCAGAGTATGCCGAGGCAGCCGAAGAGCGTGAAAAAACCTTGTGGGAAAGGATAGAGGAGTTTATTTTCGGATAATATGCAAAGCGGACAGCCGGACAGGAATAATCTGTCGGGACTGCCCGCTTTTTGCGTAAATACGTCGGTTTTGCGGCTTTACGCAGATTTAACACAGTCTGACTTTTCGATTTTACATTGAATTAATATAATATAATCAAACGTTAAAACGTTATTTTATGAATTAGGAGATAAGAACATGAAACTGAGATCAATGCTTGGAATTACTATCTGTTCCGCAATGGTGCTTTCACTGGCAGCATGCGGCGGGGAGGCACAGACTTCCTCAGACAACGGCACAGAGTCTGCAACAGCAGCCGATAATGCAGCCGATGCAGGCAATGCAGCTGCTACCGACGGCTCCAACACAGTAGCTACCGACGGCTCCACATCAATGGAAAAGGTCATCGGCGCACTGGGCGAGCAGTTTATGAACGACAACAGCAATATCACCTTTACCTACAATCCCACAGGCTCGGGAAGCGGCATCACCGCCGTTTCCGAGGGCCGCTGCGATATCGGACTTTCCAGCCGTGCGCTTAAGGACGAGGAAAAGGCAAACGGTCTTGCCGAAACGACTCTTGCACTTGACGGCATCTGCGTTATCGTAAATAATGATAATCCCGTTTCCGACCTGTCACTGGGCGACATCAGCAAGATCTACACAGGCGAGATCACCAACTGGAACGAGCTTGGCGGCGAGGACAGCGAGATCGTGCTCATCGGACGTGAGGCAGGAAGCGGTACACGTGACGGCTTCGAGTCCATCACAGGCACTGCCGACAGCTGCAAGTACCGTCAGGAGCTCACCAGCACAGGCGACGTTATCACCACAGTATCCCAGAACCCCAATGCGATAGGCTATGCTTCTCTCGCTTCGGTAAGCGATACCGTAAAGGCAGTCACCGTTGACGGAGTAGCTGCTTCCGAGGAAACAGTCAAGGACGGTACATACGTTATCCAGAGACCCTTCATGCTCATCACTAAGGCAGACACCAAGCTCAGCGATGCTGCTCAGAAATTCTTCGATTATGCATTATCCTCCGATGCAAGTGAAGTTATCTCCGGCGCAGGCGCTATCCCCGTAAACTGATTTTTACCGAACAGCCGTAAGTGATCAGCGATCAGCTAAAAATGATCGCTGGTTGCTGATCGCTATTTGCTGACAAGGAGCTGCATATGAACAATTCAAAAGCAAAAAG
>JBJFHQ010000375.1:0-6648 GCA_051893755.1 Oscillospiraceae bacterium | reverse complement strand
ATTTTCCCGAAAGGATAAGCTATGGATATTAACCAAAAGCTTGCGGAGGAATTTAAGCTCCGCAGGCAGCAGATAGACAATACCGTTGCTCTTATCGACGACGGAAAAACCATTCCCTTTATCGCCCGTTACCGCAAGGAAATGACCGGCTCCCTTGACGATCAGCTGCTTCGTGAGATCTGCGACAGACTCACGTATCTGCGCAATCTGGACAAGCGGCGTCAGGAAATTTCCGAGGCGATCGAGGCGCAGGGAAAGCTCACAGAGGATATCTCTGCGGATATCGCCGCGGCGGAAACTCTCGTTGAACTGGAGGACATCTACCGTCCCTACAAGCCTAAGCGCAAGACCCGCGCTTCCGTGGCAAGGGAAAAGGGACTTGAGCCTCTTGCGGCACTTATCCTGCTGCAGAATAAAAATACCGACCCTCTTGCAGAGGGAGCAAAATTCGTTTCCGAAGAAAAGGAGGTCTCCGATGCAGAAAGCGCTGTTAAGGGCGCTATGGATATCATTGCCGAGGATATTTCCGATAATGCGGATATCCGCAAGGAGCTCAGAGAACTGTTCTTCCGCGTCGGAAACGTTGTATCAAAGGCCTCCGACCCCGAGGAGGAGACTGTTTACAAAAACTACTACGACTTTTCCGAGCCTGTGAAAAAGATAGCAGGACATCGCATACTCGCCATCGACAGGGGAGAACGTGAGGGAAAGCTTAAGGTCTCTGTTGAGATACCCGAGGGCGACGGAGAGAACATTCTCTTCGCAAAATATGTAAAGAACGGCTCCGAGTGCGGAAGGCTTGTAAGAGAAGCCGCCGAGGACAGCTTTTCAAGGCTCATATATCCGTCGGTGGAGCGTGAGATACGCAGCGAGCTTACCGAAAATGCGGACGAGGCTGCTATTAAGGTATTTGCTTCAAATCTTCGTCAGCTCTTGATGCAGCCGCCTGTTAAGGGAATAGTGACTCTCGGACTTGACCCGGGCTACCGCACAGGCTGCAAGGTAGCTGTTGTTGACCATACCGGCAAGGTGCTGGAAACTGCTGTGGTACACATCACACTGGGCAACAAGGACAACATCGCCCGCGGTAAGGAAATTCTGAAAAAGCTCATAGCTAAGCATAACGTCAATGCTATATCTATCGGAAACGGCACGGCTTCGAGAGAATCCGAAGCGGTGGTCGCCGAGATAATCAAGGAGATACCCCAGAAGGTGGCGTACATGGTAGTCTCCGAAGCGGGAGCATCCGTTTACTCCGCTTCAAAGCTTGCGGCAGAAGAATTTCCCGATTACGACGTTTCCCTGAGAAGCGCAGTATCCATTGCAAGACGTCTGCAGGATCCTCTTGCAGAGCTTGTTAAGATAGACCCGCAGGCTATCGGCGTGGGACAGTATCAGCATGATATGCCCAAGGCTCGCATGGACGAGGCTTTAGGCGGTGTGGTCGAGGAATGTGTAAACTCCGTCGGAGTGGACCTCAACACAGCTTCGGTATCGCTGCTGTCCTATGTTTCGGGCATAAATTCGGGCATTGCCAAAAAGATAGTGGAGTACCGCGAGGAAAACGGCTCCTTTACCGACAGAAAGCAGCTTCTCAAAGTGTCCAAGCTGGGACCTAAGGCATTTGAACAGTGTGCGGGATTTTTGCGCATACGCGACGGAAAGAATCCTCTTGACAACACGGCTGTTCATCCCGAAAGCTATGCCGCTGCTAAGAGCATCATCGAGCAGTGCGGATTTTCTCTTGCGGATATTTCCGACGGAAAGCTTTCCGACATCGGCGAAAAGGCTAAGAAAATTGGTATGAAGCAGATAGCGGACAATGCAGGTATCGGCGCGCCTACACTGGCAGATATCCTGAAGGAGCTTGCAAAGCCCGGCAGAGACCCCCGTGACGAGCTTCCTCCGCCGCTGATGAGAAGCGGAGACGTTATGGAGATAAAGGACTTAAAGCCCGGAATGGAGCTTATGGGAACGGTCCGCAACGTCATAGATTTCGGCGCATTCGTTGATATCGGTGTACATGAGGACGGACTTGTCCATATTTCGCAGATGTGCAATAAATTCATCAAGCACCCCCTTGAAGCTGTCAAGGTGGGGCAGGTCGTCAAGGTCAAGGTCCTTGACGTGGACGTAAAACGTGGAAGAATTTCCCTTACTATGAAGGGTTTGAGTAAGTAACATTATCGGAGGATTTCAGCTATGGGCTTTTTTGATTTTTTCAAGAAGATATTTCCCGAAAAAACTTCGCCGCAGCCAAAGCCGCGCAGGGACGATGAGCCCATAGACTGGGATTCTATGTACACTGTTGTGAACAATCTGGGGATTAGGGGCTATATCCGCAAGCATAATGAGGAATGTCAGTTTATCTGGAATAATATGGTCCCCGCAGACGGTCAGGCGGACAGCGTTCAGGGTGAACTGCTCCGTGAGGTCGTAAAGCTCAGGATAGAGGCATGCAACAACGGCAACGTTAACTGGGACGACAATTTCGCGTGGTTCTGCGAAAATGTCGGAGATATCCTCACAGGCTCGGGCGTGTTCAGCGACGACGAATCTATAAGAATACGCAAGGTGCTGGGCTTTATCTGGGAAAACGGCGAGTATGCCAGAAGCTATCGTGACGGCGATATACCCGACGACGACTGCGACCCCCTTAAGCTTGCATATACCGACGACGATCTGTATTATTATCTTTACGACGCCGTGGCGGAGTTTTATCTTGCCAACAGAGAGCCTATCCCTTATGAAAAAAAGGATTTTATCCGCAGATAATAGTGAAAGAAGAAAAAGTAAATGAAAACCAAAACAGAAGAGCTTCTGACAAAAAACAGCGTAGTTATCCTGTTTGCGATGATATGCTGTCTGCTGTGGGGAAGCGCTTTTCCCTGTGTGAAGATAGGGTATGAATGGTGCAGTGCAGGCGGAGATGCTCCGTCAAAGATATTGTTCGCAGGACTTAGATTTACTCTTGCGGGCATTATCGCAGTGATAGTGTGCAGCATCGTTTCGGGAAAGCCTCTTATCCCGAAAAGCAGAAAAACTGCGGGGCATATCGTGATATTGTCGCTTTTTCAGACAATTTTACAGTATCTGTTCTTTTATATCGGACTTTCAAATACAAGCGGAGTAAAGGCTTCCGTTATCGAAGGAGCCAATGTTTTTATTGCGCTTATCGTATCCTGCTGTATTTTTAAAATGGAAAAATTTACTGCAAGGAAGCTGGTGGGAAGCATCATCGGCTTTGCGGGCGTGGTCCTTATCAATATAGGCGGCGGACTGGACGCGGATATCACCTTTACAGGCGAGGGCTTTATTCTGATATCAACGGTCGCATACGCTTTTTCCTCGGTGGTGATGAAGCGATTTTCCGTGGAGGACGACCCCATGCTGCTAAGCGGCTGGCAGTTTATTGTCGGTGGACTTGTGATGACTGCGGCAGGTGCTTTGATGGGCGGCTCGGTGGACTTGTCCGCCGGGAAAGGTGTGGCTATGCTCATTTATCTTGCATTTGTTTCGGCTGCGGCATATACGCTCTGGGCGCTGCTCTTAAAATACAATCCCGTATCGAGGGTGTCGGTATTCGGATTTATGAATCCTGTTTTCGGAGTGATACTGTCTGCTGTGCTTCTGCAAGAGTATGGTGCATTTTCTATCCGCGGAGCAATAGCTCTGATACTGGTATGCGCGGGAATATATATCGTCAACAGCAAACGCATTGAAACGGGGGAGCCGAATGTCTGATAAATATGAAATACTTAAGTCGGTTTACGGATATGACAGCTTTCGTCCCGCACAAGAGGATATTATCGACAGCATACTGTCGGGAAGGGACGTGCTGGGAGTAATGCCCACAGGTGCGGGAAAGTCGGTGTGCTTTCAGGTGCCCGCTCTGATGATGGAGGGCATTACGCTGGTCATATCGCCGCTTATCTCGCTTATGGCAGATCAGGTCAGCGCTCTTGTGCAGGCAGGCGTGAGAGCAGCCTATCTGAACAGCTCCCTTACCTTGGGACAGCAGTTTGCGGTACTGAACAATATCCGAGCAGGAATGTATAAGATAATATATGTGGCTCCCGAGCGCCTTGAAACAGAGGGCTTTCTGAAAACGATATCCGAGATAAAAATATCCATGATAGCGGTAGACGAGGCTCACTGTATTTCCCAGTGGGGACAGGATTTTCGTCCCAGCTACATGAATATCACAAGCTTTGCTGATTCTCTTGCTTATCGTCCGGTGATATCGGCGTTTACCGCTACGGCTACCGACCGCGTTAAAAAGGATATAATCGACAGCCTGAAGCTTAACGACCCATATACTGTGACGACGGGATTTGACCGTCACAATCTGTATTTCGGCGTTATCCGTGAGAGAAAAAGAGAAGAGATCCTGCTGAAAATGATAGAGGACTACGAGGGAAAAAGCGGCATCGTTTACTGCTCCACCCGCAAAAATGTGGAGAAGATATCTTTTTTGCTGGAAAATCACGGGATATCTGCGGCGCCCTATCATGCGGGGATGCCCGACGCCGACCGAAAGAAAAATCAGGAGGATTTCATCTACGACCGCGTAAAGGTCATAGTTGCCACAAACGCTTTCGGAATGGGAATTGACAAATCCAACGTTTCCTTTGTTATCCATTATAATATGCCCAAGGACATGGAAAGCTATTATCAGGAGGCGGGACGTGCGGGACGTGACGGAGAAAATGCAGACTGCGTCATACTTTTTAACGGCTCCGATTATATGACAAATAAATTCCTTATCGAAAACGGCAGCGAAAATGAGGACGAGGACGATAATGCAAGGGCTGTCCGCATAAAAAAGGACATGAAACGCCTTAATACAATGATGGATTACTGCAGCGGTGCGGGCTGTCTTAGGAAATTTATCCTCCGATATTTCGGTGATACTGCGGAAAGCTACTGCGGGAACTGTTCCTACTGTCTGGATAATTCGGACAAGCAGGATATTACCGTGGAGGCGCAGAAAATACTGTCCTGCATTGTGAGAATGGGGCAGCGATTTGGCGCATCGACGGTAATTGATGTGCTGCACGGTTCAAAGGCTAAGAAAATATTTGAGCTGGGCTTCGACAAGCTTTCTACATACGGCATTATGTCCGAGATGTCGACGGAAACGCTTCGGTATCTTCTGTCCGTTCTGCAGAACATGGGATATATCGTCCGTGAGGGTGAGGAATATCCTGTTCTGAAGATAACTCCCAAGGCAATGGCTGTCCTTAAGGGCAAGGAGACCGTGGAAGCAAACATGCCCGCCGAGAAAAAGGCGAAGCGCTTAAAGCTTGGCAGGTCTGCCGAAGAGACAGCAGAGGAATACTCCATAGATCCGCAGCTTCTGGACAAGCTGAAAAAGCTGCGGTCGAGCATTGCTTCTGCGGCAAGCGTTCCTGCGTATGTGGTGTTTTCCGATGCGACTCTGCGCGATATGTGCGCTAAGCTGCCGCAGACCTCCGAGCAGATGCTGGGCGTTGCGGGAATAGGCGCAAAGAAAATGGAGAAATACGGCAAGGTGTTCCTTGACGAGATAAAAAAGCACACCGAAAAGTATGGCATGGGCGATAAGGCGACTTCACAGCAAAGAGCGGATAATGCATCTCCGCTGGCGGTCATCGCGGCAAAGGCAAAGCTGATAAGCCCTTCGTCGGAGGAGATGTCTATCACACAATTTGCAGATCATCTGATCGGCGAAGCGGGGCTTAATTCAAAAACAAAGCCTGTGAGGGAAGCTGTTTCCATGTGGCTGATAAACAAGGGCTTTCTCACCGAAAAGACCGACGACAAGGGGATAAGCTGCAAGACGACCACTCCGATGTCCGAGGAGATAGGTATTCATCTTGTTTCCCGAATGTCGGCAGGCGGCACGTTTTATTCATCGGTGATGTACACTCCGAAGGCACAGCAGTTTATTATTGACCATTTTACGGAAATCGCGCAGCTTGGAAATAATATGTAAAGGATAGATAAAATGAAAATAAGACCTATACTTCTTGCTTTGCTCGTTTGCATGGGAATGAATATCCCCGCAGTGCCCGCAGCGGCAGATGATGAGGAATACTATGAGGTCGAGATCAGCGATTCAAAGCAAGGCTGGTACATGATATCATCGACGGGGGAAAGGACATATTATATCGACGGAGAAAGGGCGCAGGGACTTACCGAAATAAACGGGCGGCTGTTTTTCTTTGATGAAAACGGGGTAATGCTCACCGATACATGGAAAAGCTTGGACGGAGACAGGTACTATTTCGGCAAAAAGGGGTATGCTCTGTCGGGCAGGCAGATAATTGACGGGACAGACTATATTTTCGGCAGCGGCTGCAGGCTGCTGCGGACAAACAGGAAAACAAATATCGTTAAAACATCGCCTTCTCCGTATACCTATGATGATATGTCCGAGGATATCGAAAAGCTTGCGAAAAGATATCCCGAGCTTATGGAGTACAGCATTATCGGCACAACTGCCGACAACAGGAACATCTACGATATCGTCATGGGTGACCCCGACGCAGATAAGCAGATAGTTATTCAGGCAAGCTGTCATGCAAGAGAGTACATGACGTCCCTGTTAGTCATGGAGCAGCTGGAATACTGTCTGAACGGCTACTACACCGAGGAATACAACGG
>JBJFHQ010000374.1:0-6673 GCA_051893755.1 Oscillospiraceae bacterium | reverse complement strand
GCCTTGACCGCCATAGCAACAGCAAGATAGGTCTTGCCAGTTCCCGCAGGACCGACGCCTAAAACGATGGTATTGTTTTTGATAGCCTCGACATATTTTTTCTGACCGAGAGTCTTTGCCTTGACAGTCTTGCCCGAATTAGTAACGCAGATAGCGCCGTCTGACAGCTGAACAGCCTCATGCTCCATGCCGTCGTCCACCAGCGAGAAAACGTAGCGTATGCTTTGTTCCGTCACCGACTCCCCTTTTCCGATCATATCGAGAAGAGCCCTGACAGCCGAGCAGGCATGGATAACATTATCCTCGTCGCCGCTGATCTTGATATCGTTTCCCCTGCTCAGCACAGCCACATTGTACTGTCTCTGAATGAGATTCACATTCTGGTCGTAATTGCCGAACAGAGCGATGATATCCTCCATATTGTCAACATTTACCGTAAGCTCAAATCTATTATCCATTAATGCTCCAATCCTCCGAAAACATGGTTCGGAAAGATATAAAAAAATTTATACATTATCATTATATCACAGCATTCCCGAAAAATAAAGCGTTTGCAAAAAATTTATACTGGTATTTAACATATTTTTTACAAAATAATACCTATTTCGGAAACATATTATGCTATTACAGGGAAAAGCTGTGAGGAAGAAGCTCATCAAGGGTATAGGATACTGTTTCTCCGTCCGAATTTTCCAGAATTATCCGTATTTTCGGAGCAAATTCGGACAGCACCTGCCTGCATATACCGCAGGGATATGTTTCGCCGCCTGCGCTGCTGACGATAGCTATTGCTTCAAAGCTGCGGCTGCCCTCGGAGACCGCCTTGAAAACAGCAGTACGCTCGGCGCAGCAGGCACAGCCATAGGATGAATTTTCCACATTGCAGCCCGTGAAAACATTTCCCTGTGAGTCCAGCAGAGCCGCTCCCACATGAAATCCCGAATAAGGCACATACGCCTTGTCAAGCATGCTTTTTGCACGTTCTATCAGTTCTCTGTCAGTTACATTCATAGTATATACCTCCGTTTTTTTATTATATTACTCCGTCCTGAAATTGTCAACATAAATATGAAAAAAGCAGTCCGAAGCATAAAAATGCAATCGGACCGCATATTTTACTGCATATCGGAGCCGCTCTGCTCCTCGTCAAGATTTGTTTCGAGCACAAGCTCGTTTTTGCGTGAGGTAAGTTTTATTCTGTTTATGCTGCCCTCGGGCGATTCAACGATCTTGGAAGCGATCCTGTCCTCGATGTCGGTGCGGATAAGCTTGCGGATATCTCTTGCGCCGAATTTTCCGCCGAACGCCTTGGAAGCGATGCAGGAAGCTGCTCTCTTGTCGTATTTGAAGGTGATGTTCTTTTCGAGAAGAGGGTCCTTCATCTCGTCCAGCATGAGGCAGGCGATATCCTTGAAATTCTCCTCGGTGAGCGGGTCGAATACGACCACCTCGTCCACACGGCTCAAAAATTCGGGACGGAGGAAATCGGACAGCGCCTTCATTGCCTTTTCCTTGGACATTTCGCCCTCGGTCTTGTTGAAGCCCAGACTTAAGGTCTTGTCGGAGGAGCCTGCATTTGAGGTCATGCAGATTATAGTGTTTTCAAAGCTTACGGAGCGTCCCTGTGCGTCGGTAACTCTGCCCTCGTCCAGTATCTGGAGCAGGATATTCATAACGTCGGGGTGAGCCTTCTCAATCTCATCGAAGAGCACCACGGAATAGGGTCTGCGGCGTACCTTTTCGGTAAGCTGACCTGCCTCGTCATAGCCCACATATCCCGGAGGTGAGCCAATGAGCTTGGAAACGGAGTGCTTCTCCATGAACTCGGTCATGTCCAGTCTGATAAGGGGGTCGGTGCCGTCGAACAGTTCGTTTGCGATGACCTTTACAAGCTCAGTCTTTCCCACGCCTGTGGGACCCACAAAGATGAACGATGCAGGACGTCTGCGCTTGTCAAGCTGGACTCTTGTTCTTCTGATAGCCTTGCTGACAAGCTCCAAAGCCTTGTCCTGACCGATGATGTGCTTTTTGAGATTGCTTTCCAGATCGGCAAGCTTTTTGTATTCGGTAGCGGATATCTTGTTGGCGGGGATTCCCGTCCAGAGCTCGATAACATAGGCGATATCATTCTCGTCCACGAACAGGCAGTTAGCCTTTTCGCGAAGCTCGGAGAGCTCGTTCTGCTCGCGGAGAAGATCTGCCTTTGCTTCGGCGATCTTTTCAAAGTCGGGCTCAATGTCCTCTTCGATGTCCTTCAGTTTAACTTCAAGCTCTGCGATGTTCTTTTCCGCTTTGTCGATAGCGGCAAGCTCAGCACTTCTGATGCTGCGGCAGGCGCATGCCTCGTCCAGCAGGTCTATCGCCTTGTCGGGCAGATAGCGGTCATTGATATATCTTTCCGACAGAACGGCGCAGGTGCGCAGAAGCTCGTCGGATATCTTCACCTTGTGATGACCTTCGTAATATTTTCTGATGCCGAGGAGTATCTTGTAAGTGTCCTCAATAGACGGTTCGCTGATTGTTATGGGCTGGAAGCGTCTTTCAAGAGCGCTGTCCTTTTCGATGTATTTTCTGTACTCGGTAAAGGTGGTAGCGCCGATGACCTGTATCTCCCCTCTGGAAAGAGCAGGCTTAAGGATATTGGCGGCATTCATGGAGCCGTCTCCGCCGTCGCCCGTACCCACGAGAGTGTGTACCTCGTCGATAAACAGGATAATATTTCCCTCTGCCTTTACCTCGTCCACGAGACCCTTCACGCGGCTCTCAAACTGTCCTCTGAACTGGGTGCCTGCCACGAGAGCGGTAAGATCAAGCAGATACACCTCCTTGTCGGCGATATGGAAGGGCACGTCGCCCGAAACTATCTTCTGAGCGATTCCCTCTGCCACAGCAGTCTTTCCGACGCCGGGCTCACCGATAAGACAGGGATTGTTTTTCTGTCTGCGGGAGAGTATCTGGATAGTTCTTGCTATTTCCTTGTCTCTTCCGACTATATTGTCCAGCTTGCCCTCTCTTGCGCGCTCGCTGAGATTGGTGCAGAAGCTGTCGAGGAACTTGTGCTTTTTCTTCTTTTTTTCGTCCTTTTTGGGATTTCTGCCTGTCTGAGCATCGGCGGACTTAGCAGTCTTGCCTTCATCAAGGCTTCCGTCCGCAGCCGATTTTTCCGACTGATTGAAAAGGGGCTTTATCTGACCGCCCAGAAGATTCTGGATAAAATTCGGGATAGCACCGGTGCCGCCGTGTTCAAAGGCGTCGCCGTCAAGGGTTTCGGTGATATCGGTCATTGTATCGGAAAACTCCTCGATCTCGTCATCGGTAATGCCCATCTGCTGCATGTATTCCTGCACCTGCGGGATACCAAGCTCCTTTGCACACACAAGGCATAAGCCCTCGTCGTGTTTTTCGTTACCCTGCATAGTTGTTATAAAAACAACAGCCATTCTTTTTTTGCATCTGCTGCAAAGCATCTCTTAACCTCCAGACATATAATTTATGTCACATTATTCAGATGTCGAATAAATTATATATATATTTGAATATGATCGTATTCTGTACCGCTTCATCGGATAAAACGCCTATACCGCCTGTGATGCCGATGATAAGCCTGATTATTATCACTGCCGCAGAGAGCAGCAGGAGCGCCTCAAGCAGTCCCAGAATCCCTCCGAATATCATATCCGCCGATCTGACAAGCTCTATTTTTCTCACTGCGAGCACTGCACGGACGACCGCCTTGCCGACGATAGTTATAACGATAAATGAAACGGTCCAAAGGACGTATTCCAGCACCTTAATGACAATTCCCCGAACAGTGGTCTCCTCGATATATTCCGCAGCGGCGCGGGTATCGCCCTCTGCGATGAAGCTGAACAGATCAGTTTTCATATCGTCGTAGACCATGTCATGTGAGACCGTGACAGGCAGTGAATCGTCAAGCTCATACCTGAAGCTGTCAAACACCGGTTCAAGTACACTATTTAGTTTATCACTTATTTCGGGATTAGTCAAGTCCCGTTTTTCGATGTCAGAAGCAATTTTTTCCGCTTCGGAGGATACTTCATCGCCCACAGCCTCGGAAACTGCGGTTTTAAGCCGTTCCTCGGTATTGATTATGGCAGTCTCCGCAGCAGAAACGATCGCCTCTTTGCAGTATTCGTCATAAAGCTGTTCGGAGAGAGCGCCCGATATCACAGCTGCGCCTGCAAGTGCCGCCAGATACACCGCCAGTGTAAGAACAGCTTTCAGAAAGCCTTTGTGTGCGCCGCTTATTATGCCGCATATTATCACTGCAGCCGCAATAATGTCAAGAATAATAAAAGCTCTGTTCATCTGACCTCCGTTGTTGATCAGTCGAAGCTGATGCGGTTTATTTCGTCATATCCCATCAGGAAGAAATAATTGCCGATCTTGCAGAAATTCTCGTAGGAGTCGGAAAGCTTGACGCTGGATATCTCCTGACCGAGATTATTGTAGGTATAGATACCGCTGCCTGTAAGCACGTAGACCATGCTGTTATAGGCGAAAATATGCTTGGCCTCTTCGGAAAGCTCCACCGTATGAGGATTTTCAAGGTCGGAGCAGTCTGTTATCATAAGACTGTATTTTCTGAGCAGTGAGTTTTCCATGAGCACAGCGCTTATCTTTGAAGAGCAGCTGTAATCGGTGATCTCGTCCTCGTATAGATTTTCGAGAAGCTTGTTTCCGCTGCTGTCGAAGAATGCGCAGCGGGTGTCGCCGATGATAGTGACATTGCCGTTTTCGTCGATGGACGTGCATACTGCAAGACAATCCACCTTTTCGGACTGCCATATCATCTCGGTGCTGTTAAAGCTGAAGCGGATAAGTCCGGACTGGACCTTGCCGCCCGAAGCGCCCAGCGTAGTAATGATACATCCGCTGTTGTCGTTGAGGAAGGTCACGTCGGTAATGCGGCTGTCGTAGCTTTTGTATGTAAAGATATTTTTTCCGTCGGCGTTGTAGATATCGAGCTGAGCGAGATACTTGTCCGACTTGGTGACCACCGCCGCAAGATCGCTGCTTGAAAGCTCCGCCATAAGAATGGTCTGGTCGCAGGTCTTTTCGTAGATAGTCTTGTACTTGCTTTCAAGGCTGAAGCCGTTTCCGCCGAGGTCGTATATAAGAGCCTTTTTATTTGAGACCGTAAGTATCGGATTGGCGTAGGTATGTTGTTTTTCGATAACTGCCTCTCCGTCTGCGGTGTAGACGTAAAATTTGGAATCGTCAAGAAAGGCGAAATAGTTGTCCATGGCCTTGAGCTGATAATCCGAGCCCCCCGATACCGCGATAGGAAATCTTCCCTCGGCAAGCTCGGCGTTTTCGACGTTATCGGAGACCGTCGGCACCTTTGTAAGTATACCGTCAAGGTAAGGGTACCAGCTGTCCTTAGTGAGGACTGCGATGACCACAAGCACTGCAACGGTAAGTACCGCAAAAAACTTTATGAGAAAATTCCTGCGGTTTTTGGATTTCTGACGGCGTCTGAGCTCGGAAACGTCATTTTCTATAGCCATTCATACATTCCCCCTCAGTAAAAGATTTTGTTAAGATATAGTCCGTGAGGCTGAGCGGTCCTGCCTGCGAGGATCCTGTTTCTGCCGTCTAAAATGGCAGGGATATCGTCGGCGGAAAATTTCCCCTCGCTGACCGACAGCAGAGTCCCCGCCATTATCCTAACCATATTATACAAAAAACCGTCGCCTTTTACAACTAATTTCACAAGATTTTCATTTTTTATTATGTCAAAATATTCAATAGTCCGCACAGGGTCGTCCTTTTGGTTGGCAGTCCCGCAGAACGAGGTGAAGTCGTGAGTTCCCACAAAATGAGCGGCTGCCTCCCGCATTTCGTCCGGCTTCAGCTCATATGGATAATGGAGCGCCAGATCGGTATAAAACGGGTCCTTTGCCTCTCTGTTGAGGATAAGGTACACATACTCCTTGCCGATGCAGGAATATCTTGCATGAAAATCGGGAGCGGCTTCCTCCATTGACAGTATGGCGATGTCGTCGGGAAGAAGGGCGTTCATTCCCCTTGCGAGCTTTTCGCAGGGTATGGGATTTTCCGTCTTAAAGGAAAAGCAGTATTCGTTGGCATGGACTCCCGTATCTGTGCGGGAGCAGCCGTTTATCACGGTTTTCACAGCCAGTATTCGGGACAGGATATCCTCGGTGACGTTCTGCACGCCCACAGCGTTTATCTGCCGCTGAAAGCCGTGATATGCCGTTCCCCGATAGGACATGTATGCTTTTATATTTCTCATCACTGCAGCACCGCATTCGTCACGAAAACTCCTGCCAGAAACAGCAGTGATACGGACATAGCAGCATAATCCGCTCCGCCCGACTTAAGAGTTTTCAGCTTTGTTCTGCCCTCTCCGCCCTTGTAGCAGCGGCACTCCATAGCAAGAGCCAGCTCTTCGGCGCGTCTGAACGCCGAGATGAACAGCGGGATAAGAATGGGGATAAGCGCCTTTGCACGGTGGATAAGTCCGCCGCTGTCCATATCCGCTCCCCTTGCCTTCTGAGCAGCCATTATCTTGTCGGTCTCCTCGATAAGGGTGGGGATAAAACGCAGAGCAATGGTCATCATCATAGCAAGCTCGTGGACGGGAAAATGCAGCTTTTTCAAAGGAGCCATAAGCTGCTCCACAGCG
>JBJFHQ010000373.1:0-6675 GCA_051893755.1 Oscillospiraceae bacterium | reverse complement strand
CAACAAAATTATGCTCGAAAATCCGCACGCATATCCTATGTGGACAGGTTCTGAATGGAGAGAAACTATGGATCAGATCAAGATAGGAAAATTTATTGCCGAGCGCAGAAAAGAACATGGTCTTTTACAAAAAGACATTGCGGCAAAATTAGGGATAAGCGAAAAGACCGTCTCAAAATGGGAGTGCGGAAACGGGCTGCCCGAAGTTGTTTATATGGAGCCCTTGTGCCGCATACTCGGTATAACAGTCAACGAATTGCTTGCGGGAGAGGCTATACCTGTTCCGGAACTAATGAGTCTGATAGACAGATCGCGTCTGGAGCTTATCCGACAATTGGAATTTGAACAGCTGCGAATGCGCATGTACAAGCTCTATGATATTGAGATAGGATCAATGGAGATCTCCGGGAATGGTGCAGGCGGATTAACTTATTTCGTGACTGCCGGCGGAAAAAGGTACGTTGTAAAGTATCCGACCGACAATGAAATGAATCATCCCGAAATGGAGATAAGGGTCTGTGAGATGCTTTTAAATAAAGGTATTCCTGCCTGCAGATTTATTTCCGATAAGCATGGAAAAATGCTTTCAGCAGATGAGAGCGGAAGAAGATTTACGGTTCAGCATTTCTATGAGGGCGTTACATTCGATTACAATGAATCCACCGAAAAAATGCAGAGGGAATCGGCGGTTATGCTGGCAAGGATACATGCAGCCATGAAGGATATGGAAAATATCCCAATCGGCATAGGCAGCGATTTCTTTGCATACAGAAAACCCGGATATATGAGGGCTTCTTATACCGATACCTTGCAGCAGGCTATAGATAACGGCGATACAGATATTGCTGCTTCAATTCGTTCCAATATGAGTATAATTGATTCTATGCCTTCCTATGAGTTTGATATAAACAAATTCAGCTGCGGGAACACCCATGGCGACTACATGATCTCACAGCTCATCTGGATTGATGAAAAGGTGAACGGGATCATTGACTGGACCTGTGCCTGCAGGCACCCTTACATATGGGAGATAGTCCGTTCCTATGTCTTTATGGCACCTGAGGTCGGGCAGGGAAATATCAATATAGGGTCTTTGATACGCTACATTGCTGCTTATATGGAATTTAGTCCATTAAACAGCTATGATATAGAAAACGCGGGGAAGCTATTCTATTACTTTCTGGCTGTCTGCAATTTTTATGGTCAATATTACGATTCTATATCGGAGAACCGATATATTTATTTAAAGCAGGCGGATATGTCATCAAAGCTTCTTGTGTGGTTTGATAAGCATATTGATGAATTGAATGAAAAGCTGTGTGAATTTAGCAGGCAGATAACCTGGCAAAAGAAATTGTCTGTTTTTTATGATGCTGAAGGCCGTCTGTCACAATATCCCCGTAAGAGCTCACTGCGGCTCATAGCCCTCGCAAGGATAGCTGACTGCTTTGAAAAAGACAGAAAATACACCGAAAAAGAAGTAAATGAAATAATCAGGCAAAATATTTCCTTTTCGGATATTGAGCTTATCCGCAGAGAAATGTTTGAGCATAAGCTGATAGGAAGAGCAAGAGATGGTTCTGAATATTGGCGGGAGTGCTGACAGGATATATCGTCAAATTACAATTTGATTTATTCGGGAGCGTGAGCGTAAAACTCACGCTCCCTTTATGCACAATTGCAGATTTTCGTTTTTCGCCTCCTGACGGTATTTTGCCCCGGGTCAATATGTGATGGATCGAACGATCAATTTGCCGCTCCTTCACAGTAACGGCTGATACACTTATCTTGCAAGGCCAGTCAGAAATTCTACCGTGTCAGGGTCATAATGTGAGAAAAATGCACTTTCTTTTTCGTCCAGCGCCGCAATTTCGGACATCTCATCGTTTGTCAGCGAAAAATCGAATACATTCAGATTTTCCTCCATGCGCTCTCTGTGCACTGACTTCGGTATTACGATAACGTCGCTCTGAATCAGATATCTCAGTGCAGTCTGTGCGGCAGTTTTTCCGTGGGCTGCTCCTATCTCGTTGAGAACGGGATCTGAGAAAAAGTCCTTCCGTCCTTCTGCAAAGGGTCCCCATGATTCATGGGCAACGCCGTACTTTTTCATTATCTCATGAGCTTTTTTCTGCTGATGGAAAGCGTGGGTCTCCACCTGATTTACCGCAGGCGTTACCTCGGTAAATCTGCACAGGTCGATAAGCCTGTCGAGGTAAAAATTCGACACGCCTATTGCCCGTATTTTTCCTGCCTTGTATGCTTCCTCCATAGCACGGTAAGTGCCGTAATAATCGTTGAATGGCTGGTGGATAAGCATAAGGTCGATATGATCGGATCTGAGCTTTTTAAGGGACTCGTTGATAGAAGCCTTTGCCTTTTCATAGCCGCCGTTTGATATCCATATTTTTGTGGTGATGAAAAGCTCTTCACGGGGAACTCCGCATTTTATCACTGCATTTCCCACGCCCTCTTCGTTGCCGTATGCCTGTGCCGTGTCAATGGAGCGATATCCCGCCGAAATAGCTTCAAGCACGCATTTTTCGCATTCTGTCGGGTCTACCTGATATACGCCGTAGCCCAGCTTGGGCATTTTTACTCCGTTATTAAGTGTTACATATTCCATATTCATACCTCCGTTACGTTATGAATTTCTGCCCATTTCATAAGCCTGCTTCATATATTCGGTACTCTTTACCTCGCCCTTCTGCCAAACTCCCGAAGCGTAGATAACGCCCTTTTCGATCGGCTCCGAAAGGCAGTCCTCGGTAAATCCGCGTAAGCCGTCAACTGTTTTTTCAAGCATGGACTTGTCTGTATCAGCGGCGGTCACGATAAAGTAAAACTCCTTGCCGCTTATCTCGGTGTATCTCGGAACAGTCCTGTCAATGAGCGTTTTCAGCTGCGCGTCCATGGTGTAGAAATAAACGGGCGTTGCAAGAACGATAACGTCCGCATTGACCATTTTGTCAAGAATTTCCGCCATATCATCTTTCTGAACGCACTTGTGAGTATTATTGCATACACCGCAGCCTGTGCAGTAATTTATCCCTTTATCACGAAGAAATATTTTCTCGGCATTATTTCCGCTGTCCATTGCACCTCTGAGAAATTCATCGCAGAGGGTGTCGGAATTGCCGCCCTTACGGGGACTTGCGGATATGATAAGTATATTTTTGCTCATAATTATGCCCTCCTACAGCAATTTTTCAAACTGTGACTTTGCACCATTAAGCCTTGAACCGTGAATTGCAAGACCTTTTCCTACCTTGGCATCGGGGCAAAGTCTTTTTATATCGCTTACGTGATTTTCGCTCGTGCGTGAAAAAATACGATCACTACAGACATAGCATCAACTCCTTTGATGATATTATACAGCCATTTTTCTTGACAGGGAATATCCTATATGTTATAATGGTATCAACTAAAAGTTTATACCGGAAGTGATATCATGTATAACCCTCAGCTGAAAGCCTTTGTGTCCGCAGTCGAATGCGGCAGCTTTACAAAGGCGGCGGAAAAGCTTTTCATATCACCCACGGCGGTGATGAAGCAGATAAACTCACTTGAAGCTCATCTTGGACTGAAGCTTATCAGCCGAACGAATCACGGAATAAAGCTTACGCCTGCAGGACAGTCGATCTACAAGGACGCACTTTTCATTTTTGATTATTCGGAAAAATCCGTTGAGAAAGCGAAAAGATACACCGAGGAATATGAAAAAACATTTTGCGTGGGAACGTCTATCTTAAACCCATGCAAGCCGTTTATGGAGCTGTGGTACAAGCTGAGTCCGCAGTTTCCGGGGTATCGTCTGAACATCGTTCCCTTTGAGGACGAGCATACAAATATTGTTTCGGAAATATCCGCTCTGGGAGAAAAGTTTGATTTCCTCACAGGCGTATGCGATTCGGCAACATGGCTTGACAGATGCGGATTTTTAAAGCTTGGGGAATACAGGAAATGTATTGCCGTAAATGCAAATCATCGCCTTGCAAAGAAAAAAATCATCAGACTTTCCGATCTGTACGGGGAAAATCTGATGATGGTCAAGGAGGGTGATTCTGCGGCTAACGACAGGATAAGAACAGAGCTTACAAAAAATCATCCGCAGATACATTTGGTTGATACGCCGCATTTTTATGATATGACCGTGTTCAACCGCTGTGCACAGTCTGACGATGTGCTGCTGACGATCGAGTGCTGGCAGGACGTTCATCCATTGCTTGTGACGATCCCCGCTGAGTGGGATTTTACCATACCTTTCGGGATATTATATGCAAAGGAACCTCCCGAGGATGTGAATCGGCTGATACAAATCGTTCGTGAGATGCTGTGACTGTATGACAGCTGCATTTTTTCAGATCGAGTGACAGTGAAAAAGTATGTTTATTTCTATAAAAGCAGTCATCCTTCAATAAATCATAGAAAAATGCAGCAAAAAAAGTTGTACAAAAAGGGAAAAAAATAACATATTATTTTTACATTATTACCGTATACGCTTTCAGCGATTTATGGTATAATTTAAAAAAAAGAATTATTTGTGTTATTTTGTTCAACGGGGAGCTATGATTTAGGAAGTGGTTAAATGAGTTCTTGTAATAAATCAAATCGGATAAGAGCAAAATGTTGTACTGCCTCAAGGGTCGCTTGTCTGATAGTATTTTCTATACTTTCGGCGCTGCTGTGTTCATGTGCAGAGTCCGAGGAAAAACCTGTCGTTACGCTGTCTGTATGGGCAAGCCCTCAGGATCAGGAACTGATGGATACAATTATCGCTTCATTTGAAGAACATTATTCCGATGAAGCTGAGTTTAGCATAACAGTCTGCGAAGAGGATGAAGGCAGCTGCATGAATACGGTGATGCTGTGTCCCGAAGCAGCGGCAGATGTTTTTGTGTTTGCTGACGATCAGCTTCCGCGTATGGCAAGAAGCGGTGCACTGCTGCCTGTTTCGCAGGATAAAGACATCGTTATTTCCGAAAACGGCGGCACAGATTCGGCAGCAATTACGGCTGCATCATGCGATGGGACTTTGTATGCTTATCCGCTTACAGCAAGCAACGGCTATTTTCTATATTATAATGCGGATTATTTTACCGAAGATGATGTAAAAAGTCTTGAAGGTATTCTTTCGGCTGCAAGGAAAAATAACAAAAAATTCAGCATGGAAATTACAAGCGGATGGTACTTATATTCTTTCTTTAAAGCGGCAGGACTTGATGTTTATGAAAATGAGGACGGTGTGACAAATACCTGCGAGTGGAATAACAGAGTGGCTTCTGACGGGAAATACAGGGGAGTCGATGTTCTGGAAAAGCTTATCAAAGTTGCCACGGACGACGGCTTCCTGAACGCCGAACAAACTGAATTTGTCGAGGGTATAAAGAATGGAACGATCATCGCCGGAATAAGCGGAACATGGAATTCATCGGTCATCAGCGAAGCCTTCGGTGACGGATACCGTGCTGCCAAGCTTCCTACCTTCGAAGTTGCGGGAGATGACCTTCAGATGCACAGTGTTGCGGGATACAAGCTTGTGGGAGTAAGCGCCTATTCAAAGGAACCCGAATGGAGCGGGAAGCTTGCTGAATGGATTACCAACGAGGATAATCAGCTTCTCCGTTTTGAGATGCGCGGAGAGGGACCTTCAAATATAAACGCTGCTGCCTCCGAAAAAGTACAGAGCAACGAGGCTATTGCCGCACTGGGAGAACAGTCAAAGTACGGTCATTTACAGATAGTTGCAAATTGTTACTGGAGTCCGGCTTATCAGCTCGGCAATACTATCTCTTCGGGCAATATTGAAAAGCGTGATCTTCAGGAACTGCTTGACGAAATGGTGGAAAACGCATCGAAGGAGAATTAAAATGAAGAAAGCACCTCTAAAAATACTGTTGGTGATCATTATCACAGGCTTGTTCTGTTTGGTCGGCACCTTTGTATTTTCAAAGGAATTAAGGGATTTTCAGGAAATTCATCGCAGCATTATGGATGAATATGTCGAAAACCGTGAGTATATGTCAAAAATTGAAATGATGCTGTATCAGCATCAGGCGCTGATCGTCAATCATGTATTGTCCGATGACGAGACCTTAGATGAAGCCTATGCCGAAGAAGAGGAACAGCTGCTTTCAGAGATCACAAAGCTTATCACCGATTTCTCGTACCGTATGAAGGGCGGAGAACGCGAAAAGCTTTATCATAAAGTATATTCAGACTTTGCGGGCTACGCACATAATTCTTCTGCACTGCTTACGTACAAGCAAAATGGCGAAATATCTATGGCAATATATTATAACGATCACACGCTAAAGCCATTTCTTGATAACATTAACAAAAATCTTGATGCCCTTGATAAAATGACAAAGGATGAGATCAACAATGCCGAAGCAAAAATGCAGCGGGCAAATAAATTGTCGGAATTGATAAGTTTAGTTGTGATCACTGTGATCGTAATTTCTTTTATGATATGTCTGTATTTCTGCGTCAAGATAACATATTATCTTGATAGGTATAAGATCGAGCTTGAAAAGGAATTGACCGCGAAAAATGATGTTATCCGTCAGGAAAATGAAAAAATGCTTAATGTCCAGGATAATATTATTATCAGTATGGCAAATCTCATTGAAAGCCGTGACGGAGAGACCGGCGAACATGTTAAAAGAACCAGCG
>JBJFHQ010000372.1:0-6697 GCA_051893755.1 Oscillospiraceae bacterium | reverse complement strand
ACAAAATTATGCTCGAAAATCCGCACGCATATCCTATGTGGACAGGTTCTTATAAAGCGGAAAGGAAAATGAAAATGGACAAGTCAGCAGTAAAAACACTAGCCGATCTGGTGGTAAATGCCGCCGCGGAATACGGAGACAAGACCTTTGTCATGGAGAAAAAGGGCGGGGAGATCGCAGAAAAAAGCTTCTCGGAGTTTCGCTCGGACAGCCTTAAGATCGCTTCCTATCTGAAGGAGCTGTCGGGGGAAAAGCTCCATGCGGCAGTTATCGGACCCACCTCCTACGATTACCTGACCTGCTACTTCGGCACGGTCATGAGCGGGAACGTTATCGTTCCTCTGGACGCTCAGCTTGCCTGCGAGGATATCATCGACCTGCTTCTCCGCGCGGATATTTCAGTGCTTTTCTACAGTCCGCTGTTTGAGAAGATGATACCCGTACTTAAGGCAAAATGCCCCGCCATCAAGGCGTTTGTGCCCTTCAGCGGAGAGGGACTTTCCGCCGGGAAGCTCCATGCGGAGTATTCTCCTGCCGAGCCTGCGGAAATCGACCCGGAAAGCCTGGCGGCGATACTCTACACCTCGGGCACTACCGGCAAGAGCAAGGGTGTAATGCTGGCTCACCGCTGTCTTATCGACAATGCTATGTGCTGCGATAACGAGGCAAGCGTTGAGGATACTTTGCTGACAGTGCTTCCCATACATCATGTTTACTGCTTCACCTGCGATATACTGCTGTCGCTGCGCTACGGCACCACCGTCTGCGTAAATGATTCCCTGCTTCGTCTGGGAGCAAATCTCAAGCTGTTCAAACCCACGATAATCCTGCTCGTTCCGATGATCGCACAGACCATTTACAAGCAGATAGCAGCTGCTTCCAAGGCAAAGCCTGAGATACCCATGGCTGCCATTGCACAGGCTGTTTTTGGCGGACGTCTTAAGATGATATACAGCGGCGGAGCATATCTCAGCCCCGAGATCGTTAAGAATTATGCTGCACTGGGGATCCCCATGGCGCAGGGCTATGGCATGACCGAGTGCTCGCCGAGAATTTCCACCGCAAGCTTCGACAAGGAAGCAGTGGACAGCGTAGGAGTTATCGTTCCCGGCTGTCAGGTGAAGATAGTTGACGGCGAGATCAGAGCAAAGAGCCCGTCGGTAATGCTGGGCTATTACAAGGACGAGAAGTCCACTGCAGAGGCGCTCACCGAGGACGGCTGGCTCTGTACGGGAGATCTGGGATATGTCAGTGAGACCAATCATATCTACATAACAGGCAGAAAGAAGAACCTCATTATCCTCAGCAACGGAGAAAACGTATCTCCCGAGGAGCTTGAAAACAAGTTTGCCGATGCGGAAATAGTGCAGGAGGTCCTCGTGTACGAGGAGGACAGCGTTATTACCGCGGAAATATTCCCCAATCAGGAGCTTGTCAAGGATATGCCCCTTGAAGAGATAGGCGAAAAGCTGCAGAGCCTTGTTGACGAGATAAACAAGACTCTTCCCTCCGCAAAGACTATCCGCAGACTGCGTGTCCGCAGCACGGAATTTGTCAAGACCACCTCCAAGAAGATAATCAGAAAGCAGCCTGAAAAGGGCGAGCTTATCAAGTAAAAACGAAAAATATCGGTCAATGTGCGTGATGTACATTGACCGATATTGCTTTTTTATTTCATAGAAGCCGCGCTGCGAAGTGCACGTACCTCTTCGGAGGTGAGCTCTCTCCATGTGCCGGGCTTAAGCATGCCAAGCTTTACGGGGCCTATGGCGATGCGTCTGAGGCGAGCCACTTCAAGTCCCACAGCCTCGCACATCTTGCGTATCTGTCTGTTTCTGCCTTCGCGTATCACGATAAGCAGGACCACTCTTCCTTCCTCCTTTGAGAGGACCTCAACATTTGCGGGAAGAGTTTTTCTGCCGTCGATAACAACACCCGAGGAAAGGGCGATAAGCTGTTCCTCGGTCACGGCGGGACGAACTGTTACGCGATATGTTTTAGTGACATGACGTGTGGGGTGCATGATATCATTGGCAAACTCGCCGTCGTTGGTGAAAAGCAGCATGCCCTCGGAGTTTCTGTCCAGTCTGCCAATGGGATAAACTCTGTCCTCCACGCCCGTCAGCAGGTCGGTGACGCATTTTCTGTCCAGCTCGTCGGACATGGTGGTAACATATCCTCTTGGCTTGTTGAGCATGATATATATTTTTCTTTTCCGTCTGGGAAGGTCTATTCTTTTTCCGTCCAGCTCGATAACATCGCGGGAGCCCGCCTTATCTCCTAAATGAGCCACATTTCCGTTAACTTTTACTCTTCCCTGTGATATAAATTCCTCAGCCTTTCGGCGGGAGCATATCCCCGCGTCGGACATTATTTTCTGAAGCCTTGTCTTTTCCATGTTATATAGTCTCCTTACAGTGGGTGATGTTTCGCATTTACTGATATAATTATACACCGCATGGAGTGATTTGTCAACAAGGATTTTTTCTGCATTTTGATGTCATGCTGCGAAGCTGCTGCATATAATGAAATCGGGGATAATGTTTCCCCCGAAAGGACTGGTAACATGAAAAGGTATACAGCCGCCTTTCCGTCGGTAACGCTGGCGTCGAAGGCGAAATATATACTTGAAACGCAGGGGTACGAGGCGAAGCTTATCAGAACGCCTAAGACTCTTGCGTCGGGCTGCGGCTACAGTGTTGTGACAAATGCAGAGCCGCAGGTGATAGCGGATCTTCTGGAAAGCTACGGCATGAATTACAAAGCGATCTCGGTAAGCAACGAATAGAGATCGGCAGACAGGGAAAACAGTGTGAATGTCAGCAGCGTCATCTATGTTCACACATAATATCCCTGTTTCCGACATGGAGGGGAAATGGTCAATTTTGATAATGCCGCAACAACTTTTCCGAAGCCTGACAGCGTTCGTGCGGCTGTCACAGCGGCAATAACAAAATACGGAGGAAATCCGGGGCGCAGCGGTCATGACATTTCCATTGCGGCTGCGCAGGAGGTATATAATGCAAGGAAAAAGGCTGCCGATTTTTTCGGTGCTCAGCCCGAAAATGTGGTTCTGACTCTGAATTGTACTCATGCTCTGAACTTTGCCATTAAGGGCGTTTTGCGTTCGGGAGAGCATGTGATAATATCGAACATGGAGCACAACTCGGTTTTCCGTCCTGTGTATGCTCTTTCAAAAAAGGGGGGAGTGTCCTACAGCATAGTGCCTGTAGCACCCGAGAACGATGTGATACTGCGAAATATTGAAAAAGCGGTCACTCCGCGGACAACGGCGGTGATATTCACTCTCGGAAGCAATGTGACGGGACAGCTGATGCCCTATCGTGAGATAGGGGCACTCTGCCGCAGACGGGGGCTGTGCTTTATCGCCGACGGAGCGCAGGTATGCGGAGTGCGGGACATTGACCTGACCCGCGACAATATCAATATACTCTGCTGTGCAGCTCATAAGGGGCTGTATGCGGCGCCGGGCACGGGACTGCTCATCTCGGACGGAAAATATAAGATACGTCCCATAATCGAAGGGGGAACGGGCAGTACCTCCCTTGACCCTGAGCAGCCCGATTTTCTTCCCGATTCGCTGGAAAGCGGAACGGTCAACACTATCGGAGCGATATCCCTATCCGCAGGGCTTGACTTTGTGAACAGTATCGGCAAGGATAAGATATACGCCCATGAAAAATCTCTGTGCGACCGTCTGATAGCAAGGCTCAGGCGAATTGACGGAGTGACTGTCTACAGGCAGGAGGGAGCGGAGTATCTGCCGATAGTGCTGTTTAATATCAGCGGAGCTCTTCCCGAGGAGGCGTGCAGATTCTTCAATGACAAGGGCTTTGCGCTCCGCGGAGGACTTCACTGCTCAGGGCTTGCCCATGAGGCTGTGGGAACTCTTCCCGACGGAGCGGTAAGATTTGCGCCGTCGGTGTTCAACACTGCATCGGAGACCGATCGTTTTGCAAAGGCTGCGGCGGAAGCGGCGAAAAGGTTCGGAAAAAAGTGATGCTGTGAGACGAAAAAGCTCTGCTGCATTTTCTGCGGCAGAGCCTTTTCGATATATGAAAGCCGATCAAATCTTCACATTAAAATCATTTTTGCACTGAGGACAGTTTACCGTGTGCTTTCCCTTTCGCCTTGGCAGACGGAGCATTTTCTTGCAGACGGGACATTTTTTGTAGCAGTAGGTCTTTCTGTCCTTTATCCTCAGCTTTGTGATGCGGAGACTTCGTCCCACATTGTCCTTCAGCTTAAGAAACGCCCTGTTTTCGGCTTGTCTTGCACCGATATTGCGTGAAAGAGCGCGGTAATATATCCAGATAAGCAGTATAGTCAGGAGAAGCCATAATGCGAAGCTTCTTAAAAAAAGATTAAGTATCAGCAGTATACCCGCCGCTGCAGCGGAAAAACGGTAGAGATCGTCCGCGCCGTATCTTCCCTGCATAAAGCGCAGCAGCTTATCTCTGAATTTATTCAAGCTATCACCTCCGATAGGAAAACATCAATATCTGAAAAGCAAACCTATCCCGCCGAGAAAGGCGTAAATAAGCTGTATGACAAGAAGTATGGTAAATATACGGACGACCAGTGTGAGCGCATTTGAAAGGCATCCGCCGCCTTCGCTTCTCTGAGCGTACATATGAGGCTCCGACATGGATTCCATAATGCGGCGGTAGTTATCGTCGGACGGGTCAAGATTTACCGCCTGTGCGATATTAGCCCTTGCGCTTTCGTAATAGCCCATGGAATAATCTGCGAGAGCGCTGAGATAGTACCACCGTGCATTTCTGGAGATCACTCCCTCGAGGATCACCTTAGCCTTGTAATATTCGCCTGTGCGGATAAGTATCTCGGCTATATCGAGCTCGCTGCCCGAATTTCCCGCAGAGGTCCCATAAAATCCGAAACCGCCGAAGGGGCTGCCGTAGTAGGTATAGCTGCGCTGTGTTTCCTGCGAAGCAGAATTTCCGCTTAGATCGGCAGGTCTGCCTGCGCTGTCCTTACCGCTTTTTATCATATCGTAAGCAGCGTTGACCTCGCTCATTTTTGCCGCAGCCTCGGGGTCGCCCGGGTGAAGGTCGGGATGATATTTCTTTACCAGCGCACGGTATGTTTTTTTGATTTCGTCCTCTGACGCGTCTCTTGAAACGCCCAGTACTTCATAGGGGTCAGTCATGACTCCGTCCTCCGTTTTCAGATTATATGACGCTGTGCCGTATCATGCGGACGAGCGGCACATCATATATTGCATAGTATATATTATACTCCGATTTGTGATAATCCCGTGATAACGGACTGTATGTTTGGCGTATTATCGTTGATTTCTGAAAAAACAGGAAAATTCGTCAAGTAATTACAAAATTTAACCTGATTAATCATTTTGTAATATAATTTAAGAAAAAGTAACAAATAATTTGAGTATGCAAGCGTGTGATGACTTTCGCCGTCACCTGAGATCATTCCGTGTTTTAATTTTTTTAATATTTGTAATGACGCAGACACGTCGTTTACAGAGGCAAGGCAATAAAAAATTACATTTGCCGACTTGTTTTTTTAACATATTTCTTGATCTTTTCCAAATAAACTAATGAGAATGAATTGTAATTTTTTTATTGCAATTTGTTAACTCTTGTGGTAAAATATGTTTGAAGTTAAAAAAATGGAGGTATTTATTGTGACTGAAAAAATTAAAGTGATGATTGGCGACGATAGTTCAGAATTTGGATGTACATATGCCAGTACTCTCAGGACCAGAGGATTTTATACTCTTACAAGAGCAAAGGACGGGCTTGTACTTCTCGACGCGATACGCGAGGAAAGACCCGATGTGGTGATCGTGGAGACGGCACTGCCCGGTATAGACGCGATGGAGCTGATCAGACGTACTTCCGATGATGATCATCGTCCGTTTTTCATTGTCGCGTCCTCTTTTCATAATGATTTTATTGAAAAGCAGATCATGTCCTTTGACAATGCGTATTTTGTGTTGAAGCCCTTTGACGTGGAGATGCTGGAGAATGTAATAAATTCCGTGATGGAGAGCAGATCGTCTGCGCCGTCAGTGGGAAATGATATGGAGGTCGTGGTTACCGATATAATCCACCAGATCGGGATCCCGGCGCATATCAAGGGATATCATTATCTCAGAGAAGCGATACTGCTTTCGCTGGCAGACAGTGAGATGCTCGAAAGTGTTACGAAGCTTCTGTATCCCACTGTGGCAAAGCGTTTCTCGACCACAGCATCCCGTGTGGAGCGTGCGATACGTCATGCTATCGAAACGGCATGGGACAGGGGAGATCTGGACACGATACAGACTCTGTTCGGCTATACGGTGAGCGTAGGCAAGGGCAAGCCGACAAACTCGGAGTTCATAGCCCTGATAACCGATAATCTGAGACTGAAGTACCGCAGCTCAGCCCCTGTCAAGGCAGTGGCGGGCGGACTCAGGAATTAAGTCAACACCGCACAAAGCGTGCCTATCGGCTTTGCACGCGATCTGCCTGCATATTTTCCGTCATCCTGCGCACAAGCTCTGTGCGGTGCTGCATTAAGGAGGGATAGCCGCAGATTTATTGAATAATACCGATCTTTGATCAAAGGCAGACAAAACATTCGGGCAATTCAATATTATCAGAAATTGCTTGGTTTTGTATACTGAGTAATCATTTAAGAACCTGTC
>JBJFHQ010000371.1:0-6863 GCA_051893755.1 Oscillospiraceae bacterium | reverse complement strand
AAAACAGGCGAAGTCCACAGCGGCAATGTGCTGATGAATGCAGGCATTGACATTTCGGCACACGGAGATTTTGCTTCGGAAGTGATTTATTTTACGAAACAATAAGAGCTAAGCCCTGCCTGAATCACCCCGAATAGAATTGACCGCGGAATCAGAAACACGAACAAAAGGCGGCCGACGGCTGCCGCCGACCAATCGTATGTAAGCGGAACACCCGGTAACAGATCCTATTCTCCCCCCGCAAAAGATGGGGTTGAGGGAAAGTAGGGTGTGGGGAGGAAACCGTAGAGGGGAAGAAAAGCGGCGCACCACCTACAAAGCAGAATCACTAAGCAAGGCGAAATAGCGCCGCTTGTCTTCCACCGGAGGTTTCTTCCCCACGCGCGTGGCAGCGACTAACGCAGTTAGTCAGCCGAATTAGCCGTGAACGACTTACAATTACTATTAAATACTAACCAGATCTAAAGATATTGATAATAAGCGGAAGTTCGTATGATCGGGCAAATGATATAGGGGCGGGCACGGCGGGACTCCCTTCATTACATTCCATAAGGAGTAACTATCAAAATGAAATATACAATGGACGATCCCAATATCAGGTATATGGGACGAATCGACATATGCGACCCCAAAGCGCCGACTATGTACTATGCGGGCTCGCAGGTGAAAATCAGATTCACAGGCGAAGGTATCTCCGTGAGCCTTAAAAATCATACCGTCTGGGGAAATGTTTCGCTGGGCTATATTATCGACGGGCGGGAGGGCAGGCTCCCTCTCGACCTGCAGAATAACGATAAGGAAATAACTGTTAAGGCGGCTGGCAGTCTCGGCGGCGGCGTGCATACTATCATTTTCTACAAGCGGCTGGCGGCTAATCACTATATCACCTTTACGGGAATTGACATCGAAAACGGCGAGATACTCCCCGATGATACGAAGTATGACCTGAAAATAGAGGTCTACGGCGACAGCGTTTCCGCAGGTGAGGTCTGCGAGGCGGTGGATTTTGTGGGACTGTCCGACCCCGAAAATCACGGCTCCATATATGACAATTCATGGCACAGCTACGCCATGCAGACCGCACGTGCTCTCAATGCCGAGATACACAATATCGCACAGGGCGGAATTGCCGTGTTCGACGGCATGGGCTATTTCCACGCCCCCGAATATATCGGCATGGAGACCGTTTACGACAAGCTCTGCTATTTCCCCGAGGGCGGCGCACTCACACAGTGGGATTTCTCCCGCTACACCCCCGATATCGTCATTATCGCTCTGGGACAAAACGACAAGCACAACGGCAGGACCGACTCCGACGATGTGGACATAACCGAACCCGTCACCCGCGAAAACTGGAAAAACGGCTATAAAAAAATCGTCCGCAGCCTGTCCGAAAAGTACGGAAGCAGCACGAAATTCGTGCTCACCACCACCGTACTCAACCACGACAAGGCATGGGACGATACTATCGAAGAGATAAAGGACGAGCTTATCGCCGAGAATATCAAGGCGTATCATAATCTTTTCAGCAGGAACGGCTGCGCTACACACGGTCACCCGAGGATACCCGAGCATGACGAAATGGCACGGGAGCTTACCCGCTTCATACGGCTGAACGTTCTGTGACAGCTTCTGTGTTCCCGTGGAAATGCAGGCGGACAAACTCGCAGATATATGCTCCCGGTACCGATATCAGGAACCATGCGGCAGTGAAGGTGGGGCATATCTGTCCTAAAAAGTTCAGGTACATGTGAGAGTAATCCCACACGTCCCAGTGGAGTATCAGGTTTAAAATTATCCCCGAGACCAGCTCGCAGAGGGTAATGGTCACCATTCCGAACAGACACTTCATAAGCAGTCCCTCATCGGGGTGAGCGGCGTAATGATGATACATTATCATCAGGGCGATGCCTGCGGTAAGGGTCATGCTCCAGTGAGTAAAGCCCCGCGACACCACCTCGATAATGGAGTAAATTGTCCCTCCAAGCAGAAAAATTATCCCGTATTCCTTGTATTTTGTCATAACACTATATCCTTTCATTCTATCAAATCTTAGTAATAATATTATTGACATAACGGCAGAAATAATTACAGTAAAATAAAGGCAGCACTGCCGGAAGGAGATCTACCATGTTTGATTTTTCAAAGCTCAACTTAGGCGTTGACGGCGACAGCATCACCGCAGGCGAACAGTGGTCCTATCATGTTTATAAGGACTTAGGCTTCGCATCACATCATAACGTGGCTGTGGGCAGCTCGGTATGGTATAAGAGAAAATTCACCAAAAACGGCGTGACCGTTGAGACTCAGGACTATAATTCCCCCGATTTTGCGGGAATAAGCGACGGCTGGGAGCCTACCGACGATATGGACGAAATGCAGAAGAGAATGAACAACTGCGCAGTAGTACATATCCAGAAGTTCATCGCCGAGGTAAAAAGCGGCGCATATCCTGCACCCGACGTGTTCGTGTTCGCCATGGGCACCAACGACGAGGCGCAGTTCATCGGCAATGCGGAGTTTGCTCTCGAGGGCAAGGACGCCGATATCAATAACACCTACACCGAAGCAGGCGCAATGCGCTGGTGCATACAGACTATCATGACGGAATACCCCACAGCAAGAGTGTTCGTATGCTCGCCGATACAGACGGGAATGCCGAACCATAACAGAAAGGTGGAGTATTCTATCGAGAACATGAAAAAGATATGCGGCGGAATGGCTGTGCAGTTCATCGACTGCTTCCATAACAGCGGCATCTGCGAAAAGTTCGAGATAGAGGGCGGCACGGGCAGATACCTAAAGGACGGACTTCACCCCGATGTCCCCGGTCAGACCTTAGAGGGAAAATATATCGGCAAGGAGATCAGAAACAACATGTTCTGATCGGCACAGTTTATGTAAAAGCACCGCAGGGGCAATTCCCGGGCGGTGCTTTTTGATCTGTATATCCGTATATGAAAGTTCTTGCTTGATTTTTTGTACGATTTATTGCCCCCCAATTAACTGATGAAGATTTATGCGCAGAACCGCTGACGAAAGCCTAGGAAGAAAACCGCAGGAATATGCGGATATTTCAAGGTTTTCTGACGACGGATTTCGTCAGCGGGGCAAGCAGAAAATTCAATAGTTAATTGGGGGAGCAATATTATCGGAGCTTAGTATCAGCTGTCAAGAGTCAACCTTCTGAATGCGTCCTCGTAAAAGCCGCATATCTCCGCGGATATCTCAGCAGAGGCGCTCTCCGCATACAGGATAACGCCGCCTGTTCGCATGGGACGGACCTCCGCCTTGCCGCGCTCTGCGGGAAGTTCTCCTCCCTTGGGCGGAAGTCCCAGCCGACGGAAAAGCTCTGCCGCATTTGCCGACAGCGGTATCATTCTTCCCGACGACGAGTATTTCGGCAGCTTTGAGACCGCTTCCTCAAGAGTGATACCCTCCGAAGCAAGAATGTTCAGCACCATAGCCATGACAGCAACTCCGTCAAACAGCGCAGGGTCTGCATTTGCACGGGCTTTTTTGTCAGCCTTCACCTCCTCGGGAGTCATTGCCGAATAGTCGGGAGCATACTCGAAACGCTCCAGCTTTATAAGCTTTTCCGCAGCATGAGGGAACCGTGAGCTTACCGCTGCGGTCGGGCGCTTCATTCTCGACAGGCAGAGCATAACGAGCCGCTCATGGAAAACATAGCCTGTTTCCTCGGTGTAGGCGGATATCCTGCTGCCGTCGCCGCTGATATGAAAGGCAATGCGGGTCTTGCTGCGGTCGTTTGCGCCGTGACGTTCGGTGAAGTCTCTGCAGAGCTCGTACAGGGCTCCGTCAGGAGTGGTCACATCTGCGAAGAAGCCGCTTATGTCTGATACTATAAGTTTATCAATATAATTAATATACGAGTTGTATATACTATCCGCTCTTGTAAGACCGCAGGAGACGGGGCTTCTTTCGGGCTCGCAGCCGAACCCCACAGCTGTTTCAAGCTTTCTCCGCAGCGCTTCCTCGGAGGGCAGACCGTCGCCGTTCCATGGGCGGATATAGTCATAGCCGAAGTAAACGCCGCAGGAGCACATGCTGTTTTTAAGCGCGTATCGGAACACGTTTTCGGGCAGCTCTCCGAAGTCGGTGACGTTTCCTCCGCAGGACACAGCTCCCGCTGCAAACGCCTCGCATGCCGCGGCAGCAGCAGGGTCACTGTATGCAATGGCAGCGCTTTTTTCGGGAGCGGCTGCAGCCTGTCCCATGGAGAAAGCCGCAGCTGTGGAGATATTGCCGTTCATTCTGCCGTCTGTGCCGAAAAGGGGAGGGATATTTTCCGCAGCGGACATATCTGCGCGTTTTCCGTGAAGTATGCAGTGGGACTCGCGCTGACCGTGAGCTACCGCCGCATTTTCCTCCACGATGACATTTTTCAGATAAGCTCCGCCGCTGATATAGGCGCCGTCCATGACAGCAGAGCGGATAATTTCGGTGTTTGAGCCGATGTAGACGTTGTCGCCGATATATGTTCCCCGGGATATTTTCACATTTTCTCCCAGAACGCAGTTTCTGCCGATGTAAAGGGGCTCTTCCGCTTCAAGACCTCGGTAAGCCATGTAGCGGGGCTTCAGCTCGTTATCCTCGTAGGGAGTATCGGGGATGAACTCTCTGCCGAGTATCGCATTCTGCACAGCAAGATAGCTCTCGCGGGAATCTATGACGGAATAGTATTCCTCGGTAAAGACAGATCTTATGTTGAATCTCTCCCGAAGAGCGGCAGCATACAGGTCGTCGATATCGTCAAAGCCCACAGGCAGGCGGTTTGCGGCGATTATTCGGTGGGAATGCTCCGGCTCGTCCACAGCTTTGAGCACAGCCATGTCGTAGCCCTTGCGGCAGGCGCTCACAAGAGGGAGCAGGTCGGCTGCGGTGAGGATATTCACGGGATAGATAAGCACAGGCAGAGTGCGGCAGTGCTTCACGGCGTTGCGGATATCGTCGGGCTCGTCGGAGGTGCAGACGATATCGCCGCCCGTCCGCTTTATCTTTTCGAGGGCAAAATCGGAGAGCCTGCGCCCGCAGAGCTTGTACTCGTATTTTTTCGGACATATCAGAATAGTTGTCATAATATACGTTCCTTTCGTTTGGTTTTGTATATTATTGGCAGAAATCTGATATAATATTCAGAAAAAAATGACCTCTTTCCGTGGTGGGAAGGGGTCATTTTAATGAGTTAAGGAAGCGCTGATTAAAGGCGAAGCCATCGTTTCCGACGCTCGAAAATCCGTTACTGAGAGTGTCGTGAAACGATTTAATCAGCGGTTCCTTAAGTATTGCGGTGAGAAGTGAGGACATATCAAAGCCCATACTTTTCCGCCCGCCGCTGAGCGGTATCATAGACCTCATCGTCGGCTCTTGCGCCGATAACGACTACGAGCATTTCATTTTCTGTGCGTATCACCTTGTAGACCACGCGTATTCCCGCATTTTTCAGCTTGATCTTCAGAAAGCCCGAAAGATCCTTTCCGTGCTTGTTGCCAAGCGGCTTACCGAGACCGCCCTCCTGTGCGGGAAGAGGATTCACAAGCACCTTGTCTATGGCTTTTGCCACAAGAATACGCTGATTCCCCGCAAGACTTTTCAGGTCCTTTGCAGCTTCGGGGAGGTATCTTAGCGACCATGTCATTCGAGCTCCACCTCTCCCACGCTGTCAAGCGCTTCGCGGGTAATACCAAGCTCCTTGTACAGCTCTTCCGAAGAAACAGTGGCTTCGGGGTCGTAGTGAGCCATGCGCTCGGAAGCGATAGTCAGCAGACGGGCATCGTTGACCTCGTCTATCAGCCGAATATATTCCTCGGGAGAGAGCAGAACGCACTCTGCGGCATTGTTCTTCATAACTACTTTAGCTCCGCTCTGCCTTACCTCGTCGAATATTTTCCCCGCAAGACCGCGGTTGAACATCGAGATAGGGACTGTATTTCTTATTGCACCTGAAATATCTGCCATAACGTTCACCTCCGTACTTATAGTATATCATATATCAGCAAATAAGTCAATATATTTACAGATAAATTTACCGATGAAAAACTGTTCAATATTATTCTATGCCGATCACGGGGAAATATCAACAAAAAATCCCCCCCGCCAAAGCAGGGAGGATAAAATTTACTGTACTAAGCCCGAACTCAAGCCTTGCCGACAGAACCGAAGAGCTCCATCTTTTCCTTGACAGTAGCCTTGATAGCCTCGCAGCCGGGAGCGAGAAGCTTTCTGGGGTCGAAGCCCTTGCCCTGAAGGTCCTTGCCCTCTTCGATATACTTTCTTGTAGCCTCCTGGAAAACGAGCTGGCACTCGGTGTTAACGTTGATCTTAGCAACGCCGAGGGAAATAGCCTTCCTTATCATCTCGTCGGGGATGCCTGTGCCGCCGTGGAGAACGAGGGGCATATCGCCAGTCTTAGCCTTGATGGACTCAAGAACGTCAAAGCGGAGACCGGGCCAGTTCTCGGGATACTTGCCGTGAATGTTGCCGATACCTGCAGCGAGCATAGTAACGCCCAGGTCTGCAACAGCCTTGCACTCGTCGGGATCGGCGCACTCGCCCATACCAACAACGCCGTCCTCTTCGCCGCCGATGGAACCTACCTCAGCCTCAAGGGAGAGACCGAGAACGTCGCAGGTGTTAACAAGAGCGGTAGTCTTAGCAATGTTCTCGTCAATGGGGTAGTGAGAACCGTCAAACATAATGGAAGAGAAGCCTGCATTGATGCAAGCCTTAGCGCCCTCGAAGGAGCCGTGGTCAAGGTGAAGAGCAACGGGAACGGTGATGTTAAGGGAATCGAGCATACCGTTTACCATACCAACGATGGTCTTGTAGCCGCACATATACTT
>JBJFHQ010000370.1:0-30212 GCA_051893755.1 Oscillospiraceae bacterium | reverse complement strand
AGTTCGCCAGCCTTTCAAGGCTGCGAGTTTCCAAAGGGCGGAGTCCTTTGGTCGCCGCGCGCACGCGGCGAAATACCCCCACCGGGTCGTAAAACAGCGATGCTCCCCACCGAAGCCGAAGCAACGAACGATTATAAACGCCGCCCGTGACCGAAAAAATCACGGAAGGCAGAAAACTCACAATAAATATATACGAACTTTAAGCAAATCACGGGCGGCGCTGCATTTAACAGCGAAGCGTCTTAAATGCGCGGAACTCTGCTCCGCCGAAAACGAACAATTACTCTTATGTAACCGCAAAGCCCGAATCCAACAAGGACTAAGCCGTAAGCAAACAATTGCTCGTATGTAACCAAAAAGTCAAAATCCAAAAGCACTTTACCAAAAACAGAACAGCTCATAAATAAAAGGATTCAACGAGGTGTCAGAAAATGAAATTAGAACAGCTTTTAAATGACGCGGGAAAATATATGCCTTACTCCGCTAAGGGGCTCGATATGTCGGCGGATATCACAGGTATCACCGATGATACGAGAAAGCTTGATCCCGATATGATCTTCGTGTGCGTAAAGGGAGAAAATTTCGACGGTCATAACGCTGCGGCGGAAATGATCGCCATGGGCGCAGTGTGCGTTGTTGCAGAGCATGATGTGGGTCTCGGTGACAAACAGATAATCGTTTCCGATTCAAGACGTTTTTACGGGTCTCTCTGCGCTGCGTGGTTCGGTCACCCCGAAAAGAAAATGACCCTTATCGGCGTTACGGGCACTAACGGAAAAACTACTATGACCTCCATGATAACCGCTATGCTTGAATATCGTCATAAAAAGGTGGGGCTTATCGGCACTACGGGGGCTTTTATCTGCGGGAAGATGATCGACAGGGACGACTCTACTCCCACTACTCCCAGAGTTTTTGAGCTTTTCGGGATATTCGACCGCATGGCAAAGGCGGGCTGCGATTATGTGGTAATGGAGGTCACATCCTTTGCACTGGAACAGAACAGGATAGGTCCTGCAAGATTTAAGATCGGCGTGTTTACGAATCTTACTCAGGATCATCTCGATTATCATAAGACCATGGAAAACTACTATAAGGCAAAGAAAAGGCTTTTCACCGAAAGCTGCGATATTGCCATTATCAACAGAACTGACCCCTACGGAGACAGACTTTTCTCCGAAATTTCCTGCGAGAAGTATTCCTACGGTATCGGAAAGGGCTATTCCGTGTATGCGGACAACGTTGCTCCCGGCGGAAACGGCATGAAATTCTGGATATATGTTCAGGGCGGGGAAAATACCACGGCATGTCCCGTAACGCTGAATATGGTGGGCGGATTCAACGTCCTCAATGCGGCGGCGGCAATTGCTGTCTGCCTGAAGCTGGGCATGCCCGTCAAGGATACTGCGGCGGCAATGGCTAAATTCGGCGGAGTCCGCGGAAGATGCGAGATAATCCCCACGGGACGTGATTTTACAGTGGTGTGCGATTATGCTCACTCCCCCGACGCATTGGAGAAAATGCTCCCCGGAGTCAGGGAAAATACCAAGGGCAGACTTATCTGCCTGTTCGGCTGCGGCGGGGACCGCGACAGGACAAAGCGTCCCCTTATGGCAAAGGCTGTGGAAAAATATGCGGACCATATCATAGTTACCTCGGATAATCCAAGAAACGAGGACCCCGAGGCTATCATCGACGATATAATTGCAGGCTTTTCCGAAAATACATCCTACGACAGGATAGCAGACCGTAAGGAGGCTATCCTCCACGGCATTAAAATAGCAAAAAAGAACGATGTCCTCGTTCTTGCGGGTAAGGGTCATGAGGATTATCAGATACTGGCGGACGGAAAGCATATCCATTTCGACGAGCGTGAAGTTGTGGCAGAATGTCTGAAAAAAGCGTTCGGCACTGCTGCAAAGGGCGCTCCGCAGAAGAAGGAGTCTCTCACTCTCGACGAGATCTGCAGGACTGTGAACGGAAAGCCCTTCGGAATGAATTATTCACCGAATACTGTGGTCTTCGCGGGTGAGATAAGCTCCGATACGCGGACTATCAAAAAAGGCGCACTGTTTTTCGGCATCAAGGGCGAAAGCTTCGACGGCAACACCTTCGCCGAAAAGGCGGTCAACGAGCTGGGTGCGGTATGCGCTGTGACCAGCCGCATCGTCAAAAATACGCCCTGCATCGTGGTTTCCGATACCAGAAAGGCACTCCTTGAGCTGGCAGGACATTTCAGACGGAAATTCTCCCCTGTTGTGGTGGGAGTGACAGGCAGCGTGGGAAAGACTACCTCAAAGGAATTTTTAAGCTGTGCGCTCTCCTCGGAGTTTGTTACCATGAAGACCGAGGGCAACCGCAATAATGATATAGGACTGCCCTTTACCCTGTTCAGGCTCAATTCCGGAATACAGGCGGCAGTTATTGAAATGGGAATGTCCCACTCGGGCGAGATAAGCGTGCTGTCAAAGGCAGCAAAGCCCGATATCTGCGTTATCACCAATATCGGCTACTCTCATATCGAAAACCTGGGCTCAAAGCAGGGTATTTTAAAGGCTAAGCTTGAGATACTTGACGGAGCAAAGAGTGATGCTCCTCTTATAGTAAACGGTGACGATCATTATCTTTATGCGCTCAGAAACGGCGTTAACGGTCACAAGGTGATAACCTGCGGCATTGATAATCACAATGCCGATTATCGGGCGGTCAATATAATTTCCGACGAGAACAGAGTTGAATTCGATATTGCTCACAGCGGACTTATCTGCGCTCATTGTGAGCTGCCCGTCACAGGTAAGCATTATATAATCGACGCTCTCCTTGCGGCAGTAGCTGCTCAGCTGGCGGGGTGTTCGATCATTGATGCGGCAAATGCTCTGAAGAGCTATGCTCCGACAGGTCTCAGACAGCACATTATAGAAAAAAACGGTCAGAAGATCATAGTTGACTGCTACAACGCAGCGCCCGTTTCAATGAAAGCGGCGATAGACGTTCTCTGCTCCGTTAAGAAGCCCGATGAGAACGGAAAGCGTATCTGCGTATTCGGAGATATGCTGGAGCTCGGAGATATGTCCGAGAGGCTCCACCGTGAGATTGGAAAATATGCGGCGGAAAAGCAGATAGACCTGCTTGTATGCTACGGAAAATTTGCAAAATATGCCGCAGAAAGCGCAAAGGCGTCAGGTATTCAGTCGGCGCATACCGACAGCACGGCGGCTTTGTCCGATTTCCTCAAGATGAACACTCACGAGGGCGATGTCATACTGTTCAAGGGCAGCAGGGCGATGAAGCTGGAAACGGTCATCACGGAGCTTTACGGAGAAAATGTATAAGGGTCTCTGGATAAATGTTCTGACTGCGCTTATCGGGCTGTGCGTGACCTTTCTCATAGGGAACTATCTGCTTCCCCTGCTGAAAAAGCTGCGCTTCATCACCGACGGAGCGGAAAGGGACAGCTCGGGAGAAAAGCTCCCCATAAGCGGCGGAGCGATGCTCTGCGCAGGGATATTCATTTCCTCGGCGGCTGGCTTTCTCACCATGAGATTTTTCTCGGACAGCCTCGGACCACATTCGGAAAATGCCTTTCCTTACTTTATCGGACAGCTGATGATGCTCGCGGCGGCGGCAGTTGGATTTTACAGCGACCTGCTCCGGAGCAGAGGAAAAAAAGGTGGTATACCCGAAAAATATATTATCCTCGGTCAGCTGATATTATCGGCGGCGTTTCTTATCATACTCTTTATAAAAGGCGATACAGATACGTCGACAGATATCCCCTTTGCGGGAAAGCTCGAGCTTGGAGCGGCGTATTATCCGATAATGACGGCAGTGATGACTGTCATATGCGGCTGCTTTTCCGAAACGGATAGGCAGGCGGGAGCGGCAGCATCGGTATATGCGGTGTTTTCCATAGGCGCTATGTCGGTATTCGCGGGACTGTCCATGAGCGAATTTGGCATATTGTCGGCAGCCTCGGCAGGCAGTGCTATGGGCTTTCTGGTGTGGAATTATCCCTCGGTGAAGATCCTCGGAGGACGATGCGGCTCGATGCTGATGGGGTTCGGAGCGGCAGTTATGACGGTATCCTCGGGAAAAGCGGTATATATGCTGATAATGCTGATACCTGTGCTTTTCGACGGGATATGCGGTCTGTTGGGACTTCGCAGGAACAGGAATACGTCATACGGAGCAAAAAACACTGCGGCGGTGATACTCAGATATTTCATATTTTCGCTTATCTGCGCAGCTGCTGCGTTGGTTTTGCTTAACATATCTGTAAAATGATCGGAAGGAGGAGATACTTTGGCGGAAAATGTAAGAAAAGAAAATAATCCGCAGAAGAAAAAGGCACAGCCTAAAAAGGAATCCACATTCAAGCTGTTTTTCACGGCGGGAGTGTCCCGTCCCAGGAACGACAGACAGGTGGGCGTTGATGCGCCTATGGTGGTCATTATACTGGTCATGCTGGTGTTCGGCATAATCATGATGTTTTCCGCAGGCTATGCATGGGCGATAGCTGAGGGCGAGGAAGGAGACTATTATTTCAAGCGTCAGTGCATGATGGCAGGGATAGGTCTTGTGGGAATGTTCGGGCTGTCCTTTCTGGATTACCACTTTTTCCAGAAGCAGTGGGTGGTGACGGGAGCGTATTTCGGTGCGCTGGCACTTATGATACTCTGCTTTGTGCCCGGAATAAGGTCCCCTCATAACGGCGCATACCGATGGATAAAGATCGGCACGGAGTTCCAGCCCTCGGAGATAGCGAAAATAGCCCTTGTGCTGCTGTTTGCCTACTGGATATCCATAAACTACACCCGAATGAAGAAATTTACCGTGGGCATCGTACCATTTGTATTTGCCCTCGGAGTTTATGCTCTTGTTTTGTCACAGCAGCCACACTTCTCTGCGATAATAATTATGTGCGTGATATGCTTCTCGCTCATGCTTATTGGCGGAGTTGACATGAAATATCTTATTGCTGCGGGAATATGCGCGGTAGTGCTTATCGTGGTATATATGGCGTATAAGTCCATATCGGGCGATCTGGGCTATATCGAAAAGCGTATCCACAGCTTTACCGACCCCTTTGACTCGGAGTATTCCGACGACACCTATCAGACGAGAAACTCCCTTATTGCCATAGGCTCGGGCGGACTTTTCGGACTGGGACTGGGCAATTCGAGACAGAAGTTTTTATATCTGCCCGAGTCAAAGAATGACTTCGTTTTCGCCATTATCTGCGAGGAACTGGGATATATCGGCGCTATCATGGTGATAATCCTGTTTGTGCTGTTTGTTTTCAGAGGCTTTTCAATTGCGGTCAAGGCGGTGGATAAGTCGGGCATGCTGATAGCCTGCGGAATAACTATCCAGATAGGACTACAGGCGTTTCTGAACATTGCCGTTGTATGCAATGCCATACCGAATACGGGAATATCCCTGCCCTTTTTCAGCTACGGCGGCACGGCGCTTATCATGCAGCTGTGCGAAATGGGGATACTGCTGAATATTTCCAGACACACTATCTCGGAATCGGGCGAGGTCAGAAAAAAGCGCCGAAGTGCGCACAGACAGGCTCCCTCGGACGCAGAGGTCAGCACCCGATAATAATTGTTGAAAGGAAAAATTGCCATGCTTAAGGTTTTGCTTGCGGGAGGAGGCACTGCGGGACATATCAACCCTGCTCTTGCCATATCCTCGATAATTAAGGACCATGTGCCAGATGCCGAGTTTCTGTATGCGGGGACTCCCAAGGGAATGGAGGCAAATCTCGTCCCCGATGCGGGTATCAGGTTCACTCCCATTAAGGTAAGCGGCTTTCAGAGAAAGCTGACGCTGAAAAATGTCGGAAGGAATATCCGCGCGGCGGCATATCTTGCTTCGTCGGGACCGAGGGCAAAGCATATCATAAACGACTTCAAGCCTGACCTTGTTATCGGTACGGGCGGATATGTGAGCGGTCCTGTCGTGTTTGAGGCGGCAAGAATGAAGATACCTACCCTTATCCACGAGCAGAATGCATATCCCGGAGTGACGACGAAGATACTGTCCAAAAAGGTGGATATGGTCATGCTTACCGTGGAGGAGGCAATGGAGTATCTTGACAAGGATATCCCTCACACGGTGACGGGACTTCCTGTGAGAAAGGGCTTTACAGGCAAAATGAGCCGCGAAGCTGCAAGAAAGGAGCTGGGCTTTGATGACGGAATGGTCATTTTGAGCTACGGCGGAAGTCTGGGAGCGGGAGCTATCAACGATACGGCGGAGCGGCTTATCGAATACGAGCAGAAAAATGGACTTAAGATAAATCATATCCACAGCTACGGCCGCATGGGAAAGGATACATTCATAAAAAATCTTGAGACCCGCGGAGTGGATATCAGCAGCCCCCGCCTTATGATAAAGGACTATATCCGCAACATGGACGTGTGCATGGCAGCTGCGGACCTTATCATCTGCCGCAGCGGAGCCTCTGCCATAACCGAGCTTGAAGCGGAGGGCAGAGCGTCTATACTGATACCGTCCCCTGTTGTGGCGGGAAATCATCAGTATCATAATGCGATGGTCCTCGGAAAAGCGGGAGCGGCAATTGTTATCGAGCAGAAGGACCTCGATTACGACAAGATAATAGAAAAGGTCTCGGAGTTTTACAATGACCCCGGCAAGACCGACGTTCTTGCGCAGAGAGCCGCAGAGCTCTACATCAAGGACACCCCCGACAGGATATGGGAACAGGTCGAAAAGCTTGTCGGGGATAAAATATGAGATAATGGCATGCGCCGTGTGAGTATCGGAAGATATTTGCACGGCTTTGTTTTTATGACGGATTTTGTCGGTTATTGATATAATATACAAAACTTGTTCGAAAATGAAACTATTTTGCACAAAAAACATGAAAAATCTATACAAAATATAAAAAATACTGCGTTTTTTTTGTGTATTTTTTTACTTTGATTTTTCGGAAATATTTGCAGAAATACTTGTAATTTATGAGAAAATGTAGTATAATTAGAAGAGATATTATGAAAATGGCATAGTGCCATAAATTAAATGTTAAATTAATGTGAACGAACCAAGGCTATAACGAAAGGAAGGCGTATCTGATGTCAATGTTTGACAGCGCGGCTTTTAAGATCACCGAACAGGGTCTCGACGCGTCATGGTATCAGCAGAAGGTTATCAGCAACAATATCGCTAATGTGGAAACTCCCGATTATAAGGCTAAGACTGTTTCCTTCGGACTTGTGCTGGATAACGCGATCCATGCTAAGATCACAGGCGGCGACAGACTTAAGGTCAGACTTGCCGAGACCTATGAGACTAACACAAACCAGATCCTTAACGGAAATAATGTTGACATTGAAAAAGAATCTAACGCCATGCTCGACGCACAGTATCAGTACAGTACCATGATCGACTACCTTAACAGTCAGTATCAGATGATAAGAACTGCTATCGGCAAATGATTAAAGGAGCTTCATTATGTCTTTTTTGAATTCTCTTGACATCGGATTTTCGGCGCTTTCTGCCGAAAGACTGCGAATGGACGTTATCTCACAGAATATCGCAAATCAGGACTCCTATAATACCGCCGACGGAGACCCTTACTGCCGTCAGCTTGTGTCCTTTCAGACAAAAATGACCTTCTCCGATGTGATGAACCGCTATACTCAGGAACGCGAGTCCACTCACAGACACGGCGTTTATTACAGGAAAAACCGCAATAACTACACCTATGCGGGCGTTCAGGTCGCCGAAGTCGTTGACGATGAGACTCCCTTTACTCCCGTGTATGACCCCGATAATCCCCTTGCGGATGAAAACGGCTATATTTATCAGACTAATGTTGATAATACCAAGGAACAGATAGATCTTCTGGCGGCTCAGCGCTCCTATGAGGCAAATGCTACCGCTATCGAGGCTGTCAAGGCTATGCTGGACAAGGCTCAGTCTCTGACAGGCAGATGATATCTGCGGTTAATGGAAAGGAAGATATAAAATGTATATAGTACCTATAAGCTCGGCGATAACTCCCCTGAATACTATGTCCCAGGATGCCCCTCGATCGGCTGCTGCGGAGAAAACGCCGTCCTTTACCGACGTGTTTTCTGAGGTCTTCAATGAGGTGCAGAGTACACAGAAAACTCTGAATCAGAATGCTGCCGATATCGTTATGGGCGATATCGACGATCTCCATACTATTTATAACAATATCACTAAGGCGCAGGTATCCCTCGAGACCTTTATCGCTATACGCGACGCCGCACAGCAGAGCTATCAGGAGCTTATGCAGATGAATATATAACTGCTGCAGGCTCGTGATATTGTAAATACAAAAGCTTTCAGGGAAGGAAACATATAAAATGGCTAATGCAAAGGAACAAGCGAACAAGGCTGTTGATTCGCTGAAAAAGTTCTGGGCAAAACAGGAAAAGAAAAATAAAATAATATATATATCCTCTTTTGTCGCTGTTCTGGTCATCCTTGCGATCGTTATAGCTGTGGCAAATCACAAGGACGACGTGGTGCTCTTTACGGGGCTGGATACCTCCGAGGCTTCGGAGATCGTTGCCATAATCGAGGAATCCGGCTATGAATGCACCCTTTCGGGAGGTACTATCACCGTTCCCGAGGGTACGGAAAATACTCTTGCTATGACCCTCGCTCAGCAGGGCTATCCCAAGAGCAGCGGAAATTATGAATTTCTTACCGAGCATCTGAGCATGTTCTCTACCGAGTCGGAAACCAAGGAGTACAAGAGGATCGCTCTTGAGGACAGATTTTCTGCGATAATCGGCTCGCTTTCATCGGTGGAAAAGGCGGAGGTCACTCTGTATATCCCCGAAAAGAGAAATACCGTTATCGCCGATAACCGCTCCGACCCGTCGGCTTCGGTGGCGGTCTATCTCAAAAATGATGCGACTCTTTCAAATGCGCAGATAAACGGTATCACCCGCCTTATCACCAAGGGCTGCGAAAATATGAAGGAGGAAAACGTCTCTATCATCGACCAGAACGGCGTGCTCCTCGTTGCAGAGGCGGACGGCGGCGATGTGGTGGCTCTGGAAACAAGAAAGCTCCGCTTCAAGGCAAGCCTTGAAAATCAGATAAAGGACAAGATAATCGAACTGCTTACTCCCGCATATAACGACGACGGTTTCGCTGTTGCGGTGAATGCGGTCCTCAACTTCGACGATAAGGTCTCCGAGGATACGGTATATACTCCCTCCACCGATGACGGAAGAGGTATGCTGCAGGAGGGCAAGTCGGAAAATGCTACAGGCTATGCTACCGCGGACGGCGGTATAGTCGGCGTGGAGGTCAATGCGGACGACACCTATCCTACCGGCGATACCAACGGGAATGGAAGCTGGTCGGAATCCTCACTGGACAATATCTACCTTGTAAATACATATAAGGAACAGATCGAAAAGGAAGGCTACACAATAGACAGCCTCTCCGTTTCGACTATAATCTACACGGACTATCTCCCCGATACCACCAAGCAGGAGCTTGTTTCCCTTATAGGAAATGCGGCGTCTATCAATCCCGAGCTGGTAAACGATGTTGTGACTGTTACAAGTCTTCCCAAGTTCGGCGATACCGTCGAGGCTGTGGACGAGCAGACCTATCTGTTCGGTCTTACAAGAAATCAGCTTATCATACTGGGCGCGATACTGCTGGGAATGCTTATCATTCTTGTTATCATTCTGGTGGCAGTTTCGGGCAAGTCCAGGAAAAAGAGAGAAAAATTCGAGCAGCAGCTCCTTGCAGCCAACGTGGGCGCAGAACAGGAGCCTCTTGTGGAAAACTTCTACTCTATCAACAGCGCTTCGGGAGAAAATATCGACATACCCAGTCTGGTGGGCGACAACGAAAACTCCAAGGAGCTTGCGGTCAGAAGAGAAATTGCTACATTTGCCCGTCAGCGGCCTGAGATCGTGGCTCAGCTTATCAGAAACTGGATGAACGAAACTCCCGAGGACAGGAAAAAGGAAAACGAGGCTATAGCTGCACAGGCAAACAGCGCCGATAACGGAAACGGAGGTGCCGTACAACAATGAGCGATATAAATGAAATGACCTCCATGCAGCGGGCGGCTATTATCATAACCGCTATCGGAACGGATAATGCCGCTGATGTGTACAAGCATCTCAGCGACGAGGAGGTCGAGAAGCTTACCTTTGAGGTCTCCAGTCTGCCGTTCTTCGACAGCAATACCGTAGACTCCATTCTAAATGAGTTCTACGAGCTCTGTCTCACCGAGAAGGTCATGACCGACGGCGGCGTGGACTATGCAAGAGATGTTCTCGAAAAGGCCTTCGGCAAGGAGACCGCGGAACGTCTTATGGCAAAGATATCCAACAGAATGAAAACAAAGTCCTTCGAGTTCGTCAGAAAATCCGATGCGAAGAATCTGCTGGCTATCGTTCAGAACGAGTATCCCCAGACTATCGCACTTATCCTTTCCTATGCAACGGCGGAGCAGGCATCACAGGTGCTCTCCGAGCTGCCTAAGGAAAAACGCGTCGATGTTGTCGAGAGAATGGCAAAAATGGATTCCACCTCTCCCGAGACTATCAGGTCTATCGAGTCCATGCTGGAGAGAAAGTTCTCTGCGGCAGTTACTATGGATACCACCGAGGTCGGCGGCATAAACTTCGTGGCGGATGTCCTCAACAAGGTGGACAGAGCCAACGAGAAGTTTATCTTCGACGAGCTCACTTCCAGAGATCCTGTGCTGGTGGACGAGATCAAAAAGAAGATGTTCGTATTCGAGGATATCGTGGGTCTGGATTCTATGGCGATACAGCGCTTTATCAGAGAGTGCGAGACCAAGGATCTTGCTATCGCTATCAAGGGCTCCAATTCCACGGTGGCAGCGGCACTTTACGCGAACATGCCTCAGCGTATGCAGGAGTCTATCCAGCAGGAGATCGAATATATGCACAATATTCGTATGCGTGATGTTGAAGAGGCTCAGCAGCGCATAGTCGGCATAATCAGACACCTCGAGGAAGAGGGCGAGCTTGTTATCAGCAAGGGCGGAGATGATGAGATAATTGCTTAAAATAAACAGGGCAGGATATGTTTTCGACTCCAATCCCGTGGAGCTTGCCATAGAAAAAATCCCGGAACAGCTTGATGATAAGCCCGAGGAGGAAATGTCCCCCGAGGAGCTTGCCCGCTACAACGAGCAGAAAAGGGCTGAAGAGGAAAAGCGCAGATTCAATGAAGAGGTCGATATGCGCGTGAATGAGATACTTTCCGCGCACAGGGATTCTGTCAATGATGAAGCGGCGAAAATTCTCGACGCAGCTAATGTGAATGCACAGCTGCTGTCGGAGAACGCAAAAAATACCGCAGCCGAGATGCTCCGAAAGGCGCAGGCGGAATGTGAGGCTATAAAGGAACAGGCCCGCAGGGAAGGCTTCGCGCAGGGCTTCGGCGAGGGTCAGAAAGCTGCCGAGAAGAAATGCAGCAGCTACCTTGAAGCGGCGGGCAATTTCTTAGAGGAGATAAACTCCCACAAGGAGGCTTACTACATCTCCAACGAGGAGGAGCTCCGGAAGACCGTTATGGACGCTGTGGAAAAGATAGTGCTGGAAAAGCTGCACCGCGGCGATGAGGTGGTCGAACGCATAATCGGCCGCGCGGCTAAGAATTTCCGAAACTCGGATTATGTGAAAATATCGCTGCTTCAGGGCGAGGTCTCCAAGGAGTTCTGCACTGACAAGGAGTATGTGAAAAGCATTGCGGCGGGCATACCCGATATTGATATCGAGTATCTTCCTCCCGATGAAACTCCCGAGGGCACCGTCATTCTGGACAACGGCTCCGAGATGATAGACGCTTCCGTTCCCACTCAGCTTGAATTTCTCAGGGAAATCATGGGCAACGCGGGCAGATAACGAAAACATAATACTATTTGTAATATATTTGTGTGAGTATACATAAGGTGCTGCGGAGTGAGACTATGGATTTTGCCGAGATACGTAATCAAATAAGACGTGCCGATCTTTACCGATATCAGGGAAAGATCGAAAAGATCGTCGGAATGACCATTGAGGCAAGCGGTCCGCTGTGCAATATCGGAGACGTATGCCGCATATATAAGGACGGCAGCTCCGGAGATGCTATCTTCGGCGAGGTCGTGGGCTTCAATCACGGCAAGGTAATGCTCATGCCTTATACCGACATTGAGGGCATCGGTCCCGGTTCCATTGTGGACAATACCGGCGACAAGCTCAAGGTCGGCGTGGGCAGCGGGCTTATCGGACGAGTTATCAATGCCGTGGGCGAGCCGATCGACGGAAAGGGTCCCATTGAGACCCATGAGTCGTACTCCATTGCGGGAGAGCCTGTCAATCCGCTGACAAGGCCTGCTATCAAGGATATCATTCCCTTCGGAGTTAAGGCGATAGACGGACTTCTTACTATCGGCAGAGGTCAGCGTATGGGAATTTTCGCAGGCTCAGGCGTGGGAAAATCTACGCTCCTCGGTATGATAGCACGAGAGGTAAAAGCAGATATCAACGTAATTGCACTGGTCGGAGAGCGTGGACGTGAGGTGCTGGAGTTCATCGAAAGAGACCTCGGTCCAAAGGGCATGGCACGTTCCGTGCTGGTGGTGGCGACCTCCGACCAGCCCGCAATGATGAGAAATAAATGTCCCATGGCAGCTACCGCCATTGCGGAGTATTTCAAGGATCAGGGCAAGGATGTACTGCTGATGATGGACTCTCTTACGAGATTTGCCATGGCACAGCGTGAGATAGGTCTTGCCGTGGGTGAGGCTCCCATAGCCAGAGGCTATACTCCGTCCATTTATACCCAGATGCCCAAGCTCCTTGAAAGAGCGGGCAACTTCGAAAAGGGCTCTATCACGGGAATATATACCGTTCTCGTGGAGGGCGATGACACAAACGAGCCTATCTCCGATACCGTAAGAGGTATCATTGACGGTCATATAATTCTTTCAAGAAAGGTCGCGGCGCAGAATCACTACCCCGCTATTGCCATACAGGAGTCGGTTTCCCGTCTTATGTCCGAGATAGCCGCTCCCGAGCATAAGGCAGCAGCGGCAAAGCTCCGCAATCTTATGGCGACGTACAATGCAAACTACGACCTCGTGTCTATCGGCGCATACAAAAAGGGTACGAACCATGCGCTGGACGAAGCTATCCGCAAGATAGACAGGATAAACGGATTTCTCTGTCAGTCTACCGACGAGGCTTTCTCCTTTGAGGATACGGTAAAATTGCTTACAGAAGCTGTAAAGTGACGATCATTGAAAGGAAGTATTCGTATTGAAGCGTTTTAATTTCACGCTGGAAAAGCTGCTGGACTATAAGGATCAGGTGCTTTCCAAGGAAAAGAACGACCTTGCTCAGCTGCGCGCCGAAAAACGGCAGCGTGAGGACGAAAAGGCGGAGCTTGAAGAAAAGCTGCGTCTTTCCGGCGAGGAATATGCCGAAAAGGCCGCAAGAGGCATGACGGTAAACGATATAACCATGTTCAAGAATTTCCACAGCGCGCTTATAAGACAGATCAAGGACAAGGAGGACGAGATATCCGCCCTGGACGGTAAGATAGCAGGTCAGACAAACGTGGTGGTGGAAGTGTCCAAGGACGTGAACTCGCTGGAAAGGCTCAAGGACAAGCAGCTCGAGGAGTATCGCTTCGCTGTGAACAAAAGCGAGGAGCAGTTCATCGAGGAATATGTCAGCGTGAGCTCCTTCAGAAAGGCTCAGTAAATGGTCAGACCGCTTCGTTTCGGCGGGGCGTTTTGATATATACTATTTATATGAAAGGAGGTTTTTGCAGTGGATATGACAAATATCGCAGTCTTAGGCGGTGCACTTTCGGCTATGACGGCGGGAACAGGCAGTGCGGTCTCCGATTTTTCCGGTGTATCGGACGGCGGCTCCTTCAAAGGCATACTGGGCGGACTTATGAGCACTCCCACAGACAGCTCGGCGGATATTTCTGCGGCGGAAGTATTCTCTCCCGAAACGCTTTCCTCGGACAGCGTAACGGCGGAAATTATGTCCGAAAGCACGGAAACGGCGCTTAAGTACCTTGTGGGCTCATATTTACAGTCTGCAATGAAGTCGGCTGAAAGCGAAAAGTCCGGTAATACCGACCTGTTCGATTTCCTGTTCACAGAGGGCACCGACAGCGAGGACACGGACTATACCGACATCTGGCAGCAGCTGTTCGACAGTCTGACAAGCTCGGATATCACCCAGATATCAAGCTTTTCGGCAGAGCTTTCCACGGCGCTTTTCGGCGGCGGGAAGAATGACGAGAAGTCATCGGGCGATGTGCTGGCAGGACTTTTTGAGAACATCGACATGAGCCGAATGAAGGTAAAGTCTGACACAAAGTACGATGATGCCACACTTTCTGCTCTTGCGGCAGGCGGGATATTCTCGTTTGTAAGCTTTGCGGATGTCTCTCCCGAAAATGAGGGCGAAAAGCAGCTCGATACTCAGCTTGCGGCGCTTATCGGCGCTGCGGATGATGAAACTATCGGACAGCTCGCACAGGAGCTGGCAGAAGCAGTTTCGGCAGCAGCGGAAAATGCGGCGGAAACTACAGGATTTTCCGAGGAGATAGTCACGGTCAAGCCCGAAAATGCACAGACAAGCTCACAGGCAGCTCCCCCGGAAATGCAGACAGCCGATATGGGCGAGGATATTTTCCAGAATGTTACCTTTATCTCGTTTGCTTCTAAGGTGAACGTCAGATCGGCGGATATCTCCGAAGAGGACGGCGCAGTTATCGAAAACAGCGAAAGGGTGCTCCCGAAGATCGGCAGCGGCTCCGACGAGATAAACGATGAAGCTGCAGCGGCACAGCTGGGACAGAACACACGCTCATCGGAGGTACAATTGCCCGAGATGACCGAAAGCGTCCCCGAGGAAACACAGTTTAAGACTATGGAGCAGATCATCGAAAAGCTTGAGGAACAGGCAGACGGCTTTACCGAAAGCAAGGAGCTTGTGATAAGGCTCACTCCCGAAACGCTGGGCGAGATCACCGTGAAGATCGAAAAGGCTGCGGACGGTGCGGTCTCCGTGACATTTGCGGCGCAGAACCGTGATGTGAACGAGCTTATCGCCGACAGGTCCGCACAGCTTGCACAGGCGCTTTCCGATAAGGGAACCGAGGTCAGCAGCATAAACGTTGTTGAGCCTGCTCAGTCGGGACAGAACCTTGCGTTTGATATGAGCGGCGGACAGAATGCTTTTAATTTCAGACAGCAGGGCATGGGCGAGCATCACAGAACAGACGGCACCCGCTTTGACAGCGAGGAAGAGGACGAATTGACGGTCGGCGGTGTTTCACAGAGCACAGATGCCGATTATATTGCAAAGGAGGCAAAACTATGGAAGATAATTTAGCCATTGATTCCGCCAACGGTGCGGTCACTCTGAAATATTATTCCACAAAGGTGGATACCGATGCAGATGCCGATTCTGCAAGCTATCTCGATTTTGACGGCTATCTGAAGCTTATGGTGGCTCAGATGTCCAATCAGGATTTCAACGATCCTATGAGCGATTCCGAGTTTATCCAGCAGATGGCAAGCTATTCCATGATGGAAGCTATCTCCCAGATGACAGAGCAGACGCAGATTTCCTATGCGGCTTCGCTGGTAGGAAAGGCTGTTACCGTCAACGACGGAAGCAACTTTGATACAGGCGTGGTTGAAAGCGTTATCATCAGCGACGGCAAATATCAGCTGCTTGTCAACGGAACTAAGTACGATTCCGATAAGGTCACCGATATCGTTGATACCAACACCTATAACACCATCAGCAAGGTCATCGGCATGAACGGAACTGTCAAGGACAGCGAACTCGGCGAGTATACAGGCAAGATCACCAATATCATCGTCAAGGGCGGTGAGGGCTATGCTGTTATCAATAACAGGCTCTATGCATTCTCCGAGATCTCAAATATATCCCCTGATACAAGCAGTGACGACTCCGATGAGACAGATACTGACAATACTGTTACAGAGGGCAATACTGACAATACCGCGGCAGACGGCGGCGCAGGCAGTACCGTGACCGACGATACCTCGGCTCAGACCGAAGCGGCGGCAAATTCCGGCGCAGTTTCATATGCGTCAGTTGCTGATTCACAGGCTTCGATGTTCCTGGCAGAGGACGGCTATGATTACAACAATGCACTGAATGATTACGCAAACGAAAAGCTTGCACAGTATTACAACGCTATCGAAAACGACGAAGAGCTGGCGGAGGAATACTACTTTGAAGGCGCTAAGGATGAAGAAGAGGACGAAAGCTTCACCGAGGTGCTCGGCGGTTATCTCTCTCCCATGGAAAGAGCACAGGCAGCACAGCGCAGCGCGGTTCTTGGCAGCGACGGATATTATACCACCGAGGTCGAGGACGTTTCTTCAATGCTTTCGGGAGTTAACGATCATTCCGACGAAAAGGGATTTACTGTCAGAGATTCTTCTGCAATGAGCAGCGCGGACGATGAGGACGATGAAGAGCTCCTTATTGAGGAAGAGGATATCGACCTGAGCAGCATCGCAGCGTCAGGCACTGACACCGAGAGCGGACAGATAACAAGCTACATGACTTCATCTAAAAATCCCGACCGCGGTCTTACCGAGATATATGAGGGTCCCGGAGTTGATCTCGGCGTAACTGTGGGAAGCAACAGCGCTTATACTCAGTGGCCTACCGAATACAGAGCATTCCAGAACAAGTATCCTGCAGAAGCAGCACTTGCTAATGAACTGGGTACAAAAATGTGCGATATCCGTTTTATTCACAACACAGATATCAACTCGGTCATCAATACCGACACTGTCCTCGGCTGCACCGTAAGCGGAAAGCGTTTCACAGATATCGGCTTCAGCGGCAAGGGCAAGCTGGGCGAGGTAGTAACATGGGCTGACGGTTCGCAGCGCGTTGAGATAATCAGCAGCAGCGGCTCTACATGGTATACTACGACCGGTAATTATACTCTGGACGAGATCTGCGATTTCTCCACCAATTTCAATATCGCGGACAAGCTTACTATCTTTGAGAAGGTCATCAGAGCCGCAGCTAAGGAGTATACCGCAGAGGAACAGGCTATCCTTGACAGCTACAGCAATGCGTGGGCTCAGCATGCGTATTATAATTCCGATACACTGCTCTGAGTTCTAACGGAAAGGAATGAGCGTAAATGCTTATAAGCGAATATTTGCAGCTCAGGAATATTTCGTCGGTCATTCCTACAGGCGCCTCCGATGTATCCGCCGGCAGAAGCGATAACACGGAAAACAGCGGCGCGGCAGGATCGCCATTTGCGGCAGAGCTGCAAAAACAGCTTGACGCTGCGGGCAGGATAACGGACGTAAACGCAGAGGACTTATCGGAACAGTCGGGCGTGGATTTTTCCAAGCACGCCGTTGAACGGATCAACGAGCGCAGGATTGACCTCTATTCCGACGGAAGGCTCGAACGGCTGGGAAAGGCTGTTTCGCTGGCAGAGGAAAAGGGGTCGGACAATGCTCTGATACTCATTGATCAGGCGGCGTTTCTGGTAAGCGTGAAAAACAATAAGGTGATTACGACCGTAAACACCGATGAAATGACCGGAAATATTTTTACAAACATTGATTCTACGGTGATTATGTAGGCAGGGATTCGGACTCGGAAGAGAAAATCCTCCGCCCCGAACGACAGAAGGGCGGACATACATAATGCCGAATAATGCGAAGGAGATTTAACCAATGGTAAGATCACTCTATTCGGGCGTTGCAGGACTTACAGCCCATCAGACCAGAATGGACGTAATAGGCAACAACATCGCAAACGTTAATACATACGGCTTTAAGGCTTCAAGAACGAGCTTCTCCGATATCTACTATCAGGCGAAGAAGTCGGCAACGGGCGGCTCCGCTACCTTTGCGGGAAATAACGAGTCCGCAGTGGGCTACGGCGTTGAGGTGAGCTCTATCGACAAGGATATGTCGGCTTCCTCGTTCCAGACCACTAACCGTACTCTTGACCTTGCAATAAGCGGCGACGGCTTCTTTATCACAGGAACCGTTTCCAGTCTCGGAAATGTCGAGAGCGTAAACTATACAAGATACGGCGGCTTCGGCGTTGACTCCGAGGGAAATCTCGTAAATACGCTTAACCGCTTCGTTCTCGGAACGGTAAACGACGGAGATTATTCCTCTATCCTCATGGATGCGAAGATCCCCGCAGAGAATGCAGGTGAGCTGGATATCATCAACGTAAACGATCTGGTATGGGACGCATTCAAGGATTATACTCAGATCGACTTCGTTGACGTTCCCGAAAAGTACAGGACCACCGACGCTACTGCAGGTACTACCCAGACTCTGTTCACAGGCGTTGACCCCACCGATACCACCAATCAGATAGCATACGACCGCGATACCTCGGGAAATACCGTGAGAACAGACGACGATCTCGCAGCTCCCACCGATACTCCCACAGAGGTCGCTGCCGATTACATCATCTATAATGTAAACGGAAAGTACATAAATACCCAGGGCGTTGAGTTTGACCCCGATACCGGCTATTATATGGACGAGAACGGCAACTACTATTCCTTCACCGCTACCACCACCAAGGACGAAAACGGCGAGGTCCTCAAGACCTATCAGTATACTCTCCAGGAGGTGGACGAGAACGGAAAGCCTACAGGTACCGCTTCCACTCAGGTATACACCTACAACTCCACAAACAAGACCTTTGAGTCTACCGACGACAGAGGCAATACGATCTATGCCGATATGAAGCTGCGCCCGCTGGCATACAGCGATCTGGAGGGCTTCTCGGTAGGCTCCGACGGCGTGCTCACAGCTACCTACGCAAGCCAGATCAAAAAGCTCGCAAGAATCGAGATCGCTACCTTCGATAACGTTGAGGGTCTCGAACAGCTGGGTGAGACTGCATTCGGCGAGTCCTCCGCTTCGGGCAAGGCGAATATCAAGGCTCCCGGCTCCTCGGGCGCAGGAAAGGTGGCTTCCTCCAAGCTGGAGATGTCCAACGTAAACCTTGCAAGCGAGTTCTCCGATATGATCGTAACACAGAGAGGCTTCCAGGCAAATGCCCGTATCATCACCACTTCGGACTCCATGCTTGAAGAGCTTGTAAACCTTAAGAGATAATTTTTTAAGCTTTATCTATCGGGATATATATTCACATTGTGAATATATATTCCTCAACGGTTCGGAAGGTGAGCTTTCCGTGCCGTTGAGGAGTATATATCAACTGAAAGGGAACAACTGAGCGTATGATAAGACTCAACAGACTGAATAAATCGGAAATTCTTGTGAACGAGAATTTCATAGAAATAGCGGAGGAGGCTCCCGATACGGTGGTGACCATGCAGAATGGCCACAGCTTTACCGTGCAGGAGACCGTAGACCAGATACTTGCATCGGCTCACAGCTCGGGCTCGTGGGCGAGGTTTGCTAAGCTTACGAGACTTAAGGGCAGCGTTATCCTTGTGAATCTCAGCTTTCTTGAAATGGCGGAGGAGGTACCCGATACGGTGCTTATCACTCAGAACAGCCACAGCTATACCGTAAGAGAAAAAATTGACGAGATCCTGACAAAATCGGAGAATTTCCGAAACGGTATCTTTGATTAAAAATAAGCGGCATGTCGCCGGATAGGAGAAAAATATATGAATATAACCTTGATCGTGGGCTGGGTAATTGCGTTCGGCCTTACAGTTTTCGGAATACTTTCGGGAGGTAAGCTCAGCGATTTCTGGGACCCTGCGTCGGTCGCTATCGTTGTGGGAGGTACTATCGGAGCGGTTATCGCAAACTTCCCGCTGTCTACTCTGAAAAAGGTGGGCAAGCTTATGGGAATTGCGTTCAAATGCCCTAAGTACGACCCTGAAAGCTATATCGCAGATATGGTGGACTATTGTAAGACTGCCCGTCAGAAGGGTATCCTTGCTCTTGAAGAACAGGCAAACGCCTGCACCGATACCTTTATGAAATCGGCGCTTATGCTCATCGTTGATGCAAACGACTCCGAAAAGGTAAAGTCCATGCTGGACGATTCCATCGACTTCCTCTGCGACCGTCACGATCAGAACAGTGCTATCTTTAGCCGTGCGGCAGGCGTTGCTCCTGCGTTCGGAATGGTCGGCACCCTCTGCGGACTTATCGGTATGCTTAGTACACTGGACCCTAACGACCCTGCGTCTGCTTCAAACTTAGGTCCTGCCATGTCCACAGCGCTGGTAACCACCTTCTACGGAAGCTTGCTTGCTCACGTTATTTTTACGCCTCTCGGAAATCAGCTCAACTATATACATAACAGCGAGGTCCTTTGCTTACAGATAATCGAGGAGGGTACCCTCGCAATTATTTCGGGAGCTAACCCCAGATTCGTTGAGGAAAAGCTCAGAATGATGCTTCCCCTCAATGCTAAGCCCAAGGAAGCTAAGAAATCGGAATAGGCTTGAATGGAAAGCACGAACCTGCGCCGTTTGCGGGGGTTGAATGAATTTTTGCAAAAAAATCCTAAATAATTTTGAAAAAGGGTAGAAATTTCTGCAATAATATGTTATAATGTAATTATCTAATATATTTCAGACGTTTCTCCCGCGGGATCATAGGGTCCCGACCGAAGGAGAGTTATATATGGCAAGGAAAAAAAGCGGCGGAGGCGGAGACAGCGGCCCTAACTGGATGGACACCTATGGTGATATGATAACGCTTATCATGTGCTTCTTCGTTCTGCTTTATTCGATGTCTAATATGGATGAAAACAAATGGCAGGCTATCGCTCAGGCCTTTTCAACCGGTAAGGGCGATATCATCAATGTGGTGGTCTCCAATGAGGAAAAGATCGATAAGGACGAGGAGGCTGTTTACGTCGATGATGAATCGACTCAGGATGCCGAAAAGATAGACTTTGAGGATTTTTATACGTATCTTAAGGAGGCGGTCTCCTCTGCAGGACTTGACGAAAGCGTCAGTGTGGAGATGGCTAAGACGGGCGTCTATATGAAGTTCCGCGACAGCGTGTTCTTTGCGGGCGATTCCGACGAGCTTCTTGAAGAGGGTCAGTATGTCCTTGAGATAATCTGCGACGGTATCAGAGCTGTGGACGACCATATCCTGTCAATTAAGGTCAGCGGTCATACCGCCGAAAGCTTCGGCTCAGATGTCAATGAATGGAGACTTTCTTCGGGACGCGCCGATTCGGTCATTAACTATATGCTCAGTCTGGACTGCTGCGACGCGGATAAGTTCCAGTCCGCAGGCTACGGAAAATATCGTCCCGTTGTGGCTAACGATACTCCCGAAAACCGCAGCATCAACAGAAGAGTTGAAATAGTATTCGTCAGAAATGATGTGGATTTTGAAGATCCTGCCGTTATCGAAGAGCTTTTTGAACTGGAATTCGGTTCGAGCTTTGCAGGCTATTCCGATTCGGAAGGCGGAGATGTGGTGACGGCGGCTCCCTCTGAAGAGAACGTTTCTCCTTCAAGAAGCGACCCCGACAGGGATTACGTTTCCAAGGAGGATGTGCTGAGTACGCTTCCTCACGATATCCCCGGACTCAGAGAGAACGAGGATGACGAGGAATAAACATAAACAGAAAAGAAAAAATGAAGGTGAACGCATATGGCGGATGTTCTGTCGCAGCAGCAGATCGACGAACTGCTGAACAGCTTCAGCACTCAGGGCGAAAAGGCCTTTGAGGAGATCGAAGACGAGGCAGAGAAAAAAATTAAAAACTACGATTTCAAGACGCCTAAGAAATTTACAAAAGAAAAACTTAAAATAATTGAAGGTATTTTAGAAAACTATGCGAGAACCCTTTCTTCGTATCTTACGGGACTTATGCGCATTTACTGCAAGGTGGAGGTGCTCCAGATAGAGGAGCAGCATTACTACGAATTCAATAATGCGCTGCCCGATTACGTAATGATGGGTCTTATAGATATGGGAGTTTCCGATGAGGATGTTCTCGAAATGTCGGTGATAATGCAGCTTTCCAACCCCATTACCTTTACGATAATGGACAGGCTTATGGGCGGTTCGGGAGCGTATACCGAGATAACCCGTGATTTCACCGAGCTTGAGGTAGGTCTTATGACCAACGTTATGACGTCCATGGCGGAGCTTCTTAAGGAGCCCTGGGGTCAGTATATCGACCTTGACCCCGGACTTACCAATGTGGAGACCAATTCCCGTGTGATGCAGTCTATCCCGCCTGACGAGGTCATCGTGCTGGGAATGTTCGAGATCGAGATCAAGGATGTCAAGAATACAATGTCAATATGTATTCCCGCTATGAACCTTGAATCGGTCATGAGCAAGTTCAGCGACAAGTGGGCGAGAAATACCAAGAAGCTTGACCCCAACAGGGAAAACGAGCGCAGACAGAGTATTCTTGACAATATAAAGGATTCCGGACTTCAGATCGACGCAGTTCTGTGCGAAACGGACGTGGATCTCTACGATATACTTACGCTGCAGGTCGACGACGTTATTCCGCTTAATATGCCTATTGATGAAAATGTTACGGTCAAGGTCGGCGGTCACCGCTGGTTTGACGGAAAGCTTGGCGTATACAACAACCGAAAGGCAATTAAAATTGATAATATTTATAAAGAATTGAGGTAGAAAAATGAGTGATGAGAACGTTGTAATCGACGGCTTCGGCGATATTGAAAAAGATGCCATCGGTGAGATAATGAATATCACCATGGGCTCTGCCGCAACCGCCGTATCCAATATGCTCAGCGCCAAGGTGTGGATCACTACTCCTACGGTCAGCATCGTAAAGGCGGGGGATCTTACATATCCAGAGCTTGAACCTTCAATACGAGTAAAGATCGAATATATCTTAGGCGTAAAGGGACAGAATGTCCTCGTTCTTAAACAGAACGACGTGCAGCTTATTCTTGATCAGCTTATGGGACTTCCGCTGGAGGTCACGGACGATTTTGAATTCGATGAGATGAATATCTCGGCGGTCTGCGAGGTCATGAACCAGATGATGGGAGCGTCCGCGACTGCACTGTCCGAGCTTATTGATACACCAATAGATATTTCAACGCCCGAAGCCTTCGTGCAGAAAAGCGATGATGACTCTGCAGCCTCGGTATATGCCGCAGATCCGGATGAATATGTCTGCAAGGTCAAGTTCAACCTTACAATCGACGGAGTGATAAATTCTGAGTTTATTTCCGTTCTGACCATTGATCTTGCTAAGGAAATGGCTTCAAAGATGATGTCCAGCTACGGTTCTCCGCAGGAGCCCGAGCCCGAACCTGCTTCGCAGCAGAGCGCTTCATCAGGTTCCTCCATGAGCCAGGAGGAAATAAACGCACTGCTTAACGGTACCGAGAGCCTTCCCAAATCTATGGCAGAGCCTGAGCCGGCTCCTCAGCCAGCTCCCTCCTCGGGAGGTATGATGAGCCAGGAGGAGATAAACGCTCTGCTTAACGGCGGAACGGTACTGTCACAGACTGATGTCTCTCAGTCCCAGCCGCAGCCACAGCCCGCAGCAATGCAGGGTATGCCGCAGATGCAGCAGAACCCGGGCATGAATATCCCTCAGCAGCCTCAGATGCAGCCCATAAACGGGATGCCCTACGGCGGATATGCGGCACAGGCTCCATATGGCTACGGTCAGCCCGTAATGCAGGTGCCTCCGCAGCATAACCCCGTTAATGTTCAGGCAGTTCAGCTGCAAAGCTTTGAAAATTATAAAAACAAGGACCTCACTGAGGAGCAGAACGATAATCTTCAGCTTCTTATGGGAGTTCCGCTCAATATCACCGTCGAGATCGGCTCTACCAAGAAGAAGATCAAGGAGATCCTTGAGTTCACACAGGGAACGATCATCGAGCTTGAAAGACAGGCAGGCGCGCCCGTTGACGTTATCGTAAACGGACATCTTATCGCCAAGGGCGACGTTGTGGTTATCGACGACAATTTCGCGGTCAGAATAACCGAAATAATCCGATCAAAATTTTTAGATAATTTAGGTAAGGAGTAAATAACCATGGATAAGAAGATTTTACTTGTTGACGACGCAGCTTTCATGAGGATGATGATCAAGGACGCTCTTACAAAGAACGGCTATACCAACATCATCGAAGCCGCTGACGGAGAGATCGCCTGCAACACCTATGCTTCGGAAAAGCCCGACCTCGTAATTATGGATATCACCATGCCGAATAAAACGGGTATCGAAGCGCTCAGAGACATCAAAAAGGCTGACCCCGGCGCAAAGATCGTTATGTGCTCTGCAATGGGTCAGGAGGCTATGGTAGTTGAGGCTATCAAGCTGGGCGCTCTGGACTTTATCGTTAAGCCCTTCAAGCCCGACAGGATCATTCAGACAGTTCAGAAGATCATCGGTTGATCGTATTACATAGGCACGGCGGGGGGCATTATCTGCTCAAGCCGTGCATTGTGCGTTATTTATAGGAGATTTTTCATGACTGAATTTTTCACTGTTATCGTGGCTCTTGCTGCGGTAATAGGACTGATCTTCATTACCATGTACCTGACCAAGGGACTTATGAAGAAATTCAATTTCCGCGGGTCGGACGGTAAGGGGATCAGGATAATTGACTGCGCGGGTATCGGTCAGGATAAGTTTATCGCCGCCGTTCAGGCAGGAGAAAAAAAGCTGCTGCTTGGAGTGACGGGGACTGAGATATCCGTGCTGTGCGAGCTGAGCGACGAGGATATCGCCGCGATGACCACGGAGGTAAGCTCCGCGGATAACGGCGGCAAGACCTTTACCGATTATCTTGCCGAGAATATAAAGGAAAAATTCGGAGGAAACAAAAAGGACGGTAAGGGAACATGAAGCTGCGTAATATAATAAAGTCTGTCTGCGCAGCCGCAGTGTGCTCGGCAGCCGTGCTTGTAAGTGCGTTCGGCGTTTCTGCTGCTATGGACGGCAGCGGTGCTGTTACCGAAGCTCCTGCTCAGACCGAGGCAGTGCAGCAGACTCAGACCGTTTCCGATGCTCTTGACGTGGAAACGCCCTATGAGATCCCCGAAAGCACCGCAGATACGGGAACTACCACCGACGCGCAGACTATTCTGGATTATCTTGATCTGAACAACAACACAAATACAATAGACCTTGTGCTGCTCATCACGATAATTTCCATAGCGCCGTCTCTGCTGATAATGCTGACCTGCTTTACCAGACTGATAATATCCTTTTCACTGCTCAGAAACGCAATGTCGCTTCAATCCACGCCTCCAAGTCAGGTGCTTATGGGTCTTGCGCTGTTTCTGACGCTTTTTATTATGCAGCCTGTGTTCAGCGAGATGAACGAGGTGGCTTATGTGCCCTATAAAAACGGCGAGATAACTACCGTGGAGGCTGTACAGAGATCGTCGGTGCCCCTTAAGGAATGGATGCTGAAAAATACCGAGGAGGATTCCATGGCGTTTTTCATAAATCTTACCGACAGCGCCGAGGAGCTTCAGTCCGCAACAGAGGAGGAATTCCTTGAAAAGGTGCCCTTTACGACGGTTGTCCCTGCGTTTATAATGAGCGAGCTTAAAACGGGCTTTGAGATCGGCTTTATGCTGTATGTGCCGTTTCTTGTGATAGATGTTATCGTAGCGTCGGTGCTTATGTCGATGGGTATGATGATGCTGCCGCCTGCGACGATATCCATGCCCTTCAAGCTCATGCTGTTCGTGCTGGTTGACGGCTGGTCGCTGCTTATCGGCTCGCTGGTAACGGGATTTAATATGTAAGGAGGCGGAGTGATTGACCGAGGATACCATTCTTCAGATATTCAGGAATGCGATGATGGTCGTATTTAAGATCGCAGGTCCGCTTCTGATAATAAGTATGATCGTGGGACTTGTTATCGCCGTGATACAGGCGGCAACTCAGGTCCACGAACAGACGCTCACATTCGTACCGAAGCTGGTCATTATCTCGCTTCTGCTGTTTGTGCTGGGTTCGTTTTTTACCGCTACCCTTATGGAGTTCATGCAGTATATAATGGAAATGATAGCCGAGGTCAGCAGTCATTCGGGCGTCATAAGCTGACGGGAGATAAGCAATGGATTTCTGGGAGCTTCTTTTAGGCAGCTTGGATGTCAAAATACTGATCTTTGCGCGCATTATCGGAGTATTTGCGTTCACTCCCCTGCTTTCGCGGGACAGCTTTCCCACGCAGGCAAAGATAGGAGCGTCGCTGCTCATAACATACATTATCACGCTGACCATGGGGGTGACCGAGGTCGATACCGGAGTTACCGTGGGAGCGTATATAGTCGCCATTTTACGTGAGATGTTCATCGGGATAGTTATCGGCTTTGTGATGAACATGTTCATGCTTATGGTGCAGTTTTCCGGAGATGTCATGGATTCACAGACAGGTCTTGGCATGGCAAAGGTTTTCGACCCCGACACGAAGATTCAGATGTCGATATTCGGTTCCTTTATCAGCTTTATGTTGTATATGTACTTTTTTGTGACCGACTGTCATCTTACGGTGGTGGAAATTTTCATCACCTCCTTTGAGATGATCCCCCTTGGGGGCGGAGAGCTCAATCCCGACCTCGGAATGATAATCTGCAGCTTTTTCAGCGAGATACTGGTAATGGCATTAAAGCTTGCAATGCCTGTCATTGCGGCGGAAATGATACTTCATTTCTGCGTGGGCGTGCTGATGAAGGCTGTTCCGCAGATCCAGATAATGGTGCTGAATATCCAGCTGATGCTTGCAGTGGGATTTATCGTGCTGTTTATCATAGCTGCGCCTATGGCGGATTTTATCGACAGATACGTGGCGGATATGCTTGACAGCGCCCTTAACATCATACCGCAGATATTTGTGTAAAGTCTTCTCCCTTGCGAAAGAGTGGTGGTTGTAAATGGCAGAGAATGAAAACGGCGAGGAAAAAACCGAAAAAGCCACCCCGAAAAGGCTCAAAGAAGCGAGAAAAAAAGGTCAGGTCGCCAAGAGCAACGACGTTGTCTCGGTTGCATTCCTGCTGATAGGCTTCGCAGTGATGCGGCTGTGCGCAAAGCTCAGCTATAAGGTGATAACCGAAAATATCGAATACTGGATGAGCATATGCGGAAAGGGCTTCGGCGAGGACGGAACTATCGACGGACGCTCGCCCGGAATGACCATCTTCGTCAGCGCCGTAAAGACAGTTGCCGCAGCGGCAGGTCCTGCCATGATATGCGGTATCCTGGTCACGGTCATTGCTACCGGTATACAGACGAAATTCCTCTTTTCACAGGAAAGCATGAAGCCTAAGCTCAGCAAGCTCAATCCCTTGAACGGACTGAAAAGAATGTTTTCCGGAAAGGCTCTGTTTGAACTGGGAAAATCTCTGCTGAAGCTTATCGCGGTGGGTACGGTGGTTTTTCTGGAGTTCAAGAGCCGTATGCCCGAGTTTGCAAGACTTTTTCAGCTTGAACCGCAGGCATCGTTCGTCTATATGGCGGACGCAATATTTAATATAGTAATGCAGGTGTGCCTGATATTCGTGGCGATCGCTGTGCTTGATTTTTTCTTTCAGAAAATGTCCTTCGAGAAGGATATGAAGATGACCAAGCAGGAGGTCAAGGACGAGTACAAGAACACCGAGGGAGACCCCAAAATAAAGGGGAAGCGCCGTCAGAAGCAGATGGAGCTTCACAATCTTATGATGCAGAACGTGAAGGATGCCGATGTTGTTATAAGAAACCCTACTCATTATGCGGTGGCTCTCAGATATGACCCCGACGTGGGAGAAGCTCCCATAGTCACAGCTAAGGGCTCCGACCGCTCCGCACTCAGGATAATCAAGATGGCGGAGGATAACGGAGTTGTACTGGTGGAAAACCGTCCCCTTGCAAGGGCTCTTTACGAAAGGGCTGAGGTGGACAGGCAGATACCATTTGAATTTTACCATGAGGTGGCGGAGGTCCTTATCTTCGTATATGATCTTCAGAAGAAGGCTCCTCCCGTTGCAAAGAATAAAAAACAGTGAATTTTGAGAAAGGCAGGCTGTAAACCCGATTGAAATTTGATCTGAAAAAAATAATCAGCGGCAACTTCGTGACGGTTTTCGTTATCCTTGCCGTTTTCATGATTATCATTCCCCTTCCCACATGGCTGCTCGACGCCATGTTTGCGCTGAATATAGCACTTTCGGTGCTTATCCTGCTCATAACCATGAATATCAAGGAGCCGCTGGAATTTTCAATATTCCCCTCGCTGCTCCTTATTACGACTATATTCCGACTGGCACTGAATATTTCCTCCACAAAGCTCATCCTGTCCAACAAGGGTGACGCGGGAAGCATCATCAAAGCGTTCGGCTCCTTTGTAATGCGGGGAAATGCTCTTGTCGGATTCATAGTATATATACTGATAATGGTGGTACAGCTTGTCGTTATCACCAAGGGCGCGGAGAGAGTTGCGGAAGTTACTGCAAGATTTACTCTGGACGCAATGCCCGGAAAACAGATGGCTATCGACGCTGACCTTAATCAGGGGATCATCGACGACGCCGAGGCTAAACGCAGAAGAGACAATATCCAGCGTGAGTCGGACTTCTTCGGCTCTATGGACGGTGCCTCGAAGTTCGTAAAGGGAGACGCTACGTTTTCCATTATAGCTACGCTTGTAAACCTTATCGGCGGAATCATCATGGGTCTCATCTTCGAGAGCATGAGCTTCACCGAGGTCCTCAGTACATACTCCATATCAACGGTCGGTGACGGTCTGTGCTCGCAGATACCCTCGCTGCTGATATCGGTATCAATGGGTATGATCGTTACCCGTGCGGCGTCACAGTCAACGCTCAACGACGACGTTTCGGGACAGTTCGCTGCACAGCCGAGAGCGATGATCATCGGCGGTATCGTGATAATCGTGCTCATGGTGATACCCGGATTCCCGAAGATACAGCTTCTGGTAATAGGCGGCGCGCTTATATTCCTGGGAGTGTTTTTCTCGCGGAACCTCAGCTCCGAGGAAAAGGAAATTGAAGAGCAGCGGCAGGAAATGGAGGACAACAAGGAAGCTCTTTCCGAAATGGAATATTACAAGGACATCAACAACGTTTATAAGCTGTTAAACGTTGAGCCTATAGAAATGGAGTTCGGGTACTCGCTTATCCCGCTGGCGGACGAAAGCGCCGGAGGAACGCTTATCGAACGTATCGTTATCTTCCGGAAACAGTTCGCACAGGAAATGGGAATGGTCTTCCCGTCTATCCGGATGAGAGACAATCAGCATATCAATCCCAATCAGTACGTCATCAAGATACGCGGCGAGGCTGTGGCGGAGGCGGAGATACTGATGGATCACTTTCTTGCCTTAGACAGCGGAAACGTCTCGAAGGAGGTCGACGGAATTGATACGGTGGAGCCTGCCTTTCAGATACCTGCAAAGTGGGTATCTGCGGAGAACAAGATAGCTGCGGAAATTGCAGGCTATACTATGGTAGACCCTACATCGGTCATAGTAACACATCTGTCGGAGGTCATAAAGGCTCATGCACACGAGCTTCTGTCCCGTCAGGACGTGAAGACAATGCTGGACAAGCTTCACGAGAGCAATCCTGCCATAGTGGACGACACGGTGCCGTCTGTGGTATCGGTAGCTTATCTGCAGAAGGAGCTTGCTATGCTGCTTCGTGAGAACGTACCTATCAGAGACCTGCAGGTGATACTGGAGACCCTGTCGGATAATCAGAAAAATCTTGCCGATATGGACATCACCAACGAATATGTTCGTCAGGCGCTCAAGCGTACGATAACACATCGTTTTGCGGACGCAGGTCAGGTGAGAGTGCTCACCCTTGACGCAGAGACGGAAAATAAGATAATCTCGTCGGTGAAGAAGTCGGAGCAGGGGTCATATCTTGCGATGGATCCCCAGTCGATACAGAAGCTGATAGGCTCCTTAAACGAGCAGATAGAGCGTGTAAGGGATATTATCCCGTCGCCGATAGTTCTAACATCGCCGATAGTGCGGATATATTTCAAGAAGCTTATTGACCAGTTCATGCCGAACATCACGGTGCTGAGCTACAACGAGATAGACAACTCGGTGCAGATACAGGCGGTAGGCAATGTGGCTATTTGAGCTATTTGCAATCAGCGATGATGGTTCGGGGCTGATAGTAACCGTAAAGCAAAAACGAAAAGACATCAGCCGAAATCGAACAG
>JBJFHQ010000369.1:0-1509 GCA_051893755.1 Oscillospiraceae bacterium | reverse complement strand
CGGGATTATATAGACCGACAGTGTGCTGAACAGAAGATAAAACAGCATTATGCAGCTTATCAGTCTGTTGACGTTGTGCATTGCGCATCTTTCGGAATATTCGGGCACATCGCGGATAAAGCCCTTGCCGTCCTGATAGGTATATTCGTTTCGTATATCGTGGTAAAAGAAGCCGTAGCCGCCCTTGTTTTCAAGCCGCCACCTGCGGTAGCTGCCGGTGTACTGCTTGTCAAGATGACGGACGGAAGCGCTCTCTCTTTCGGGGGAGCTTTCTGATTCGTCGTTAGGAAGCTGCTTTCTGCACATCAAAGTATCTCCTTAAGATAATAGTATAACAGGCTGCAGCCCGTATAGCTGCACATATCCTATCTTATTATTTTACCACGTTTTTCACAGTGCATTATACATTATAATTTGTATATTTTATGACTATTTCTTTACAATACCTGCCGTCCTCGGACGAGATCCCCATAACATAGCCCTTTTCGGGATAAGTCTCATTTCCGGTCAGCATACAGAGGGAGACCCACGGGAGCGGCTGATGTCCGCATATTATGAATTTTGCATTATAAATTCTTGATTATTTCATATTCTGACCGTAAATTTTGTAAAATAAGCATAAATCTATATAAAAATGCAGGAGCTAAAATAAAAAGTTGCATAAATTTTCAAAAACCCCTTGACAAACAGACGCCTTGAGGTTATAATATAAACATGAACAGCAAGGGCGCTGAGAAAATTACGCAAATGGATATGCAATGGGGCATATCCGATGGCGTGATCTTCTAAGCGTCCCTGCTGATTTTTTTCGTCCGCAGCAGCGGACAGGGAGGTAATTTAATATGACTGAAGAAAACATCTTGTCACTGATAAGTGAAAATGTCACGGCCGAAGCCTTCGGGATATGGTTCCTGATAGGAGCCGCACTGGTATTCTTTATGCAGGCGGGCTTCGCAATGGTAGAGACCGGCTTTACACGAGCAAAGAACGCCGGCAACATCATTATGAAGAACCTTATGGACTTCTGTATCGGTACTGTAATGTTCATTCTTATCGGTTTCGGACTTCTTCTCGGCGAGGATGTCGCAGGCTTCATCGGCAAGCCCGGTTTCGATATCTTCACATCCTATGAGAACTTCGATTTCTCAAACTTTGTATTCAACTTAGTATTCTGTGCGACCACAGCTACCATCGTTTCGGGCGCTATGGCTGAAAGAACCAAGTTCCTTTCCTACTGTGTTTATTCCGCAGTTATCTCCGCACTCATCTATCCCATCGAGGCTCACTGGATCTGGGGCGGCGGCTGGCTGGCTCAGATGGGCTTCCATGATTTTGCAGGCTCCTGCGCTATCCACATGGTCGGCGGTATCTCCGCACTCATCGGCGCAAAGCTCCTCGGACCCCGTATCGGCAAATTTGAAAAGGATAAGAACGGCAAGGTAGTTAAGGTAAAGGCTATCCCCGGACATTCACTTACGATTGGTGCTCTCGGCTGCTTTATCCTCTGGT
>JBJFHQ010000368.1:0-1515 GCA_051893755.1 Oscillospiraceae bacterium | reverse complement strand
GTTGTAAATGAACGAAACTGAGCTTCTGGAAATAGTATGCTATATCGGAAAAAAGCTGACACAGTACGGCGCGGAGGTATACCGTGTGGAGGAAAGCGTCAACAGGATATGCGCGGCATACGGCTATACAAGTGCCGAGGTGTACGCTATCCCGTCGAATATCGTGGTGACGGTCTATAAAAAGGACAGAAGTCCGCTTACCCAGAGCGTGCGGATAAATACCCGTCTGACAAACCTTGACAGGGTTGGGGAGTATAACAGGCTATGTCGGAAAATATGCCGTGAAAAGCCCGATTTTGCGAAGGTCAAGAAGGAAATATCCAAGATAGAGAGCCGTCCCGTTTACGGAACGGGAATGCAGTTTATAAGTTATCTGCTGGTGGGGTTTTCCTTTGTGTTCTTTTTTGGCGGAGATCTTAGGTCTGCGCTGGTGGGAGCGGCTGCTGCGGGAATAATTTTTTTTCTGACATATATTATGACAAAGCGTGATCTCAGCGCATTTCTGATAAATGTGACCTGCTCTGCGGCGGCGGCGCTTTTTGCGATCGGAATGTATAAGCTCAAGCTCATTGACAGCTATGATACGGTCGTTATCAGTGCACTTATGACAATGGTGCCGGGAGTGTCCATTACAAACGGCATGCGGGATTTTATATCCGGCGATCTTATGGCGGGGATATATACGATAGCGGAAGCATTCACTGCGGCTGTTGCAATGGCTGTGGGCGCAGGAAGCGTTATCGCCATGTTCCGCTGACAGGAGGGTGAGCTATGGAGATACAGGAGGAGCTGCTGCGGAGCTGTTTGTTCTCAACGGCAGCCTGCGCGGCGTTTGCGGTGCAGTTCAATATCCGTCCGAAGCATCTGCTGCTGGCATCGGCGGGAGGCTTTATCAGTCAGATAATATTTTCCTTTATGGACTATCTGAACTTCGGCGAGATGACATCTACCTTTGCGGCAGCAGCAGCGGCGGCGCTTTTTTCGGAGATACTGGCAAGAGGACTTCATGTTCCTGCGAATATGTACCTTATCGTGTCGATAATCCCACTTGTGCCGGGAGGTATGCTGTACAGTACCATGTATGCGTTCATCATGCACAACAGCGAAACGGGCGCAGACCTTGCACTGCGGACCATAGGCGTTGCGGGAGCAATAGCAATGGGGATATTCGTGGTATCGTCCTTTTTCAGGATCGCGGGAATTGCAAGGACAAAACGCAGTAAAAAGCGCAGATGTGCTGAGAGGAAGTGATATTATGGCAGGAAAAACCAACTGCGAAAGCTGTGCGTATTATGTGTACGATGATGAATACGATCAATATTTCTGCGATATTGACCTGGACGAGGACGAAATGGGACGGTTTATGTCGGGCAGCTTTGATAACTGTCCCTACTATTCCTCCGACGATGAATACGCGATAGCGAGAAAGCAGTGATGAAATGGAGCGTCTCAGGATAAGATTTTACGGCGATGTTCAGGGGGTGGGCTTTCGATACAGAGCCTATCACAGCGCAA
>JBJFHQ010000367.1:0-1515 GCA_051893755.1 Oscillospiraceae bacterium | reverse complement strand
CTTTGGAGGCTGTGCAGTTTCATTCAATTCAAGCAATGACCAGAGCCTGCCTGTTCCGGAAACGCAGATCACCTGTCCCGAGGACTTTTATGACATGGCAGAAAAGTACATCGCTTCCCTGCCCGCCGATTATGACAAACAGCTTGATAATTTCATCAACAAAAAGCGCAAAACAGTAAAATTCACTGCGGGCGATATCTTCCGCATACAGCTGTCCCCCAACGAATATACATACTGTCTTATCCTCGGAAAGGTGCGGGAGATACTTAAATGGAAGGAAGTCCCCGATGAGCACCCTCTGCGAGGCGTTATGTGCCAGCCGATAATCTACCGTCAATACAGGATAAGGACCACAGATCCACAAATTAGCGCCGAGGAGCTTTCAAAGCATGAGCTTCTCCCAATGAAGATAGCGCAGGATAATTTTATACTGTGGGAAACATATCCCATAACCGCCCACAAGGAGCTTGAAGAGAACGACATCGACCTCGGCTTCGGCTATGATATGGGAAAAGTAACGTGGGGACTTAACTGCTGTGACCTTGGAAAGGATATCCTGCCCGAGCTGAACTGCAGGTCCTGCGACAATTACGGCATGTATATCTACATCGACTATGTGACAAATTTCCCCGACGACCCCAACGAGCCCCTCGAAACAAACTGCACCCGCGTCCGTGATATGCTGGCAAAAAAGCTGGGCTTCGGCGAGGATTACTCCATGGACGATTTTGTCAGACTCTATGGCGGCATGAGCCGCAAGGAATATATCAGGCTTGCAAAAGAGCGTTCCAAAAAATAAAAAACATTTCCGCAAACGTCAATTCTACGGCGTTTGCGGAAATGATAATGATAGTATGCGAGCCACACAGCACATACCGTTCAAACTGTTATTTTATCGGGATCATTTATGACAGTGTCCTCACTGTTCAGATCAGATAAATACTCCTCGATCTGTTTTCTGATAGAAAGGAAAACCTGTACCAGCATCGGGTCAAAGTGGCTGCCCGAAGACTCCTCAATAATTGAAAAAGCCTTATCGAGAGAAAAAGCCTCCTTGTATCTTCTCTTTGATATCAGTGCGTCGAACACGTCTGCAATAGCCATTATCCTTGCAGATAAAGGGATCTTTTCTCCTGCAAGATGCTCTGCATAACCTGTTCCGTCCCATTTTTCGTGATGACAGCTTGCCACATCCCCTGCCATTTGTATATACGATATGTCATCAAGCGTTTTCAAGCAGTCCCTGATAATTCTTCCGCCCTCAGGAGCGTGCTTTTTTATCTGTTCAAATTCTTCATCCGTAAGCTTTCCGGGCTTCATCAAAATGTTATCGGGAACAGATATCTTGCCCACATCGTGCAGAGGTGCGACCTTTCTTAGCTGTTCGATGTATTCGTCTGTCAGAATATCTGTATATACCCCCTGTTCTTTTGCCGCCCTTGCTATCATCTCAACATAAGCGCTGGTTCTTTTAACATGTTCGCCGGTCTCTCCGTCACGGCTTTCAATGAGATT
>JBJFHQ010000366.1:0-7101 GCA_051893755.1 Oscillospiraceae bacterium | reverse complement strand
GGCAATTATTCCGGTGATGACATCGGAACGGCATTTTCTCTTGACGAACTTGTATGGACAGAAGCAACTCTTGCTGATGCAATAGATGTTGCTAACACTAACCATTCTAATAAGACAGTATATATTCAGCTTACACAGGATGTGACAAATGTAGGTGAAGAATTAGGCAGAGAAATATGCTTTGGACGCAGTAATTATGACTATGTTTACGGAAGTATAATATTCGACCTTAACGGACATACTGTTGATCGAGGATTAACGCAAGCTTACGACTATGTTGGGAGCAGTAACTATAGGAACTGCTCCAGTGGTAATTGTATCGTTGCACAATATTTGTATGATAAGTTTACGATAACCTCTACCGCTGCAGGGAGAGGCACTGTTACCGGCGGATATTTAGGAGCAAGCCATGATGGCGGAAGCGGAATATATATCTATTGTGTTAATAATAGTGTTACATTGTCAAACATTAATGTAACCGGAAATAATTCTTCAACATCTACCGGTAACGGCGGCGGTTACGGTACGGCTGTCGAGGTATATTGTAAAAACAGTGTTATTCTTGAAAATGTCACAGTGTCAGGCAATTCATATAACGGTACACATGAGAATCAAAGCACGGGTGTGTCGATAAGCGGCAGTCAATCGGTTGTTTTTAAGGGGAAAATCACAATTTATGATGCTAATGACGTAATGGATGGCTTATATACACAGGAAAATACATCTATTGCCGGAATGACTGATGATTCTCTTATCAGATTATCTCCATTATCAATATATATAAAAACTGTTCAGATATCAACAGACGGGCAGGACAAGAAAAGCTGCTTTAAAACCATTGACAACACCGAGTGGATAGTCCGCAATGACTATAATAACGGCTTGTCTCAGACCGAGGAGTACTATGAATTTACATATGATATGCAGGGAAAGCGGAATAATTACTTCTACCTTGTGAGATCAGACTATACTCTGGATGATTTGGAACCTGATCCCGATGAAGAATATGAGTACGATTATGTTTTCGAAGGCTGGTACAAGGATAAAAACTGTACTCAGAAATTTGATTTTGATACATCGGTCACAGAAAATACTACTATATATGCAAACTGGATATATTTGAAAAAGCTTGACGAGGTTTCGGTGATATCATCAACACCCGATCTGAGTAAAGCTCTGACCTACGGAGGGGATTTCCCCGAGCTTGAGTTATCTGCGGTCTGCATTGATGAATACGGTAAGACATTAAACATCGTCAATGATGAAGAGAATGATGAAGAGTATTTTTGGACCTGTTGGTATAAACCCGATTGGGGACGAATCGATTCTGATGAAAAGGCAGCATATGGTGAATACTGGTTCTATGTTGAAATAGAAATTCCCTTCGGTTATTCATTTAAAGACGATGAGAACGTTAAGATACCTGCGGGCTGGGTATTGGATTATGTCAGCGATGATTGTATAGGATTATATAAGGTCATCGAAGTTAAGCCCGACTATGACGTGACGACGGACGATATCAAGAACTCCGGAAATGTTATAATTATAGACGATGAAACATATCACTATATGGACTTAAAGCCCGGTACAAGGATATATGATAAATCAAATTTGCTCTATCGCGGCGATTTTTATGCACTTACATATGAAATGGCTGTTGACTGGGACTATATTGATGCCGGTGAAAACACTATCAAGGAAGAGTATTATTACAATTATGAGGATAGTATTTCAGAGAGTAACAGCGTTATTACTCTGAAACCCGAGTAAGGTGACAGAGGGCACTCTTGACAAGAATGGCAAGTTTACTTTTGAAGTTGACTACGGAAAGAATTATACCCTCGTTGTTGAGGATTGACAGAATATTCAGACACATGTAAACAGCCGGGCTGACAGCAGCTCGGCTGTTTTTGTTTTGCCCCGAACAGGCAGCGGATAGTCTGCCGGAGAATTTCCTGTAGACATGTTATTTGCAATGTAATTAACAAACGAATACCATGTATCAGCAGTAATTTTTACGGGTGTGGGCACAGCTCCGGTATTAATAAATGTAAATTCTTGTTAATATTTCAAAATCGATTCACAAAAAGGGGGTATTTGTCACAGCTTTGTCACACCGGCTGTGATATACTGATAATTGGTATAATTGCATTAACGCACAGTGATGAACCAAGTTTTTAAGATGATTTTTGCTTTTCGGGAGGAGGTGGTTGACTAGCAGAATTGATTGAAAAGCATGCTGCGGAGCTGTCCTTTGATGATATGCCGACACCTCAAAATACCGAATCCTATGAAAATAGCAACAATGAAAATATAGACACAAAATTGATTTAACTTTCCCCAAAATTCAGCCTTAGCGCCTCATAACAAGAAAATAGTGATAATTGTCCACTGGTATCCGGCAAGGAAAAGAAGCTATCAATACCCGATTTAACAGTCTTTAAAATCTCAAAATACCGTCTGAAACAGCGTAATATACAAAATCGGGTACGCCAAATAAACGTTTGGAAACCTCAATAATTTCCGCACGCAGCCGCCGATTTAGTTTTATTACCTATCAGCCAAGATCATGCTCAAGAACATACTCGATAGCCTTTAACTGTGCATCTGTGAGTATGATGTCCGTGTCGGCTGCTGTGAAGTTGTTTACAAAGTCAATAACAAGCTGAATGTTCTTCGACTTCATATAATCAACAATTTCTTCGGTGACCTCATCGAAAGTATAGTCTACTGTCTTTACTTCGCTGCTTTCCGAAACGGTATATTTTACAATGACCTTGCTTGAAGTTACCTCAACATCGGTAATTATCGGAGGAATCTCTATTGTGAACTCAGCAGCTGCAACTGCGCTGTCATTCATTCCGTCCTTGACTGCGATAGCCTTAACTGTGGCTGTCTCGCTGATCGTGAAAGCACCTGTGTAGGTCGTACTGCTCGTGGTCGGAGCAGTACCGTCGGTTGTGTAGAAGATCGTTGCGTTCTCGGTTGTGCAGGTTATTGTAACCGTCTGTGAATCGGTAAATGTACCGCCGTTGGGCGAAATATCAGGCATTGCCACCTGTTCGGTCACATCTCCGAAAACAGCATCGATGATTATTTCAGGCTCATTACCATCAACCGAAAGTGTGAAATCATACGAGCCATCGGATTGCGGCTCGGGAAGAGGCGCCCCATTTTCAAAACCATACTCGGTTTCGCCTACAAAAAATCCGCACAAATCTTTTCCGCTGTCCGGTATGAAAATAACGTGCAAATTGCTCGTCGAAGAGGGTTTCGCAAAGAGATATTTCTTTTCGCTGCCGAGAGAAGCCGAATCATCAGCAGTCATTCCCAAAACCAGGATAGTGCCGTTTTCGTTCCCGCTATCATCGCAGAAGATATTTGTATGTATCATAAAGTGCTCATCATCGGGATAAATCTTGTCAAATTCCGTCCAGTTGACAAATACTATTATGGAAGGTTCAGAAATTCCGTCGAACAGATCGTTAGGAATAATCGTGAAGCTATAAGAGCCATCGTCATTCTTAGTTGGAATAATTGACTTATGATTGTTAGGATTTCTATCTTCTTCAACGTCAATTATCGGCGTGTGCTCCTTTCGGTCCTCGGGAACGGTCACCGTGAATTTTATCTCACTATCTCCGTCGGAATACTCGCTCCACTTCCACGGATCTGCGGGATATGGCTTTCCGTCGCCGACATCAACCATAACCTTGGAATTCTCATCGTTGCGATTGTCAAAGCCTACGCAGAGGCAGCCGCTATCGGTGTTCATTTCCTCAACAGCAAGGGCAAATTCCGAGAAGCTATCCGTTGTAAAGGTGATTTTTCCGTTCTCAAAGGCTGTGGGGAGCATTTCAAAAGAGCCGTCATGATTCTGATGGAGAACAACAACATCGGTGAAATTGCCCGTCAGGTCAAGAGAAATCTCCGCTTCGCTTGACAGATCATTCAGCGGCGTTTCCCAGAAATCCGTGGTATTTCCCTTGTACAAAACCTGGCTGAGGTTGATATCAAGGATCGAACCGATCGTATAACCGTTCAGATCATTGTGGTTTGCCAATTCATCTTCAAAATCGCTCCTGTTTTCATCGCCTGCAGTGTCAACGGAAAGCACAACCGAGCCGGTGTCAATTTCACCATCGCCGAGCTGAATGTTTCCGTCAGTAACGGCATCGGAGCCGCTTTCAACCTTGTCCTCAACCTTTGTAATGCTTGCACCAAGATGGAAATTACCCTGTTCAACCACAAAGGTAAATACAGATTGCTCAGTGCCTGTGCCGAAGCCAAAGCCGTTTACACCGAAAGAAGTAAGCTGATAGCCGTATTCGGGAATGATTTTTACCGTGATCTCAGCGCCCGCAGGCAAAACCGCACTTCCGCCGTTTTTGCCGTCATCATCCCAGTTAAAGTATTCGGTTTGCTCGAACGGTTCATCGTTGAATGTTATGCCTATAAGCTCCATTTTGCCGTTCAAAATCAGGTCATCTTCATCTGCTCCGCTTGTTTCTTTATAGAACCACAGGAAGTTTCCGATCTGCCAGTAATCGCTGTCGCTTTCGTCCAGTGTCTTCACCGTTCCGGAAACAGTATAGCTTTCGCTGTAAGGAACTTTTAATTTAAATTCGTTGAACTGACCTTTGCAAGCGTCAAGGAGAGCCTGTCTGCCCTCAGGAGTATCGGGGGTCGGAAGCTGACTGTAATAATCCGTGCCATTGATAACTATGCTTGTGTATCTGTTATCAAGACGCCATTGTACATAGAAATCGACATAACCGCTCTCGTCATAAGTATAATCACAGGTCAAGCTCATTGTGTTTTCACCGGTAATGTTGAAAAGCTCGGAATCGTTTATGCAGAAATCGACATTTCCCGTGACTGTGAGCGGAACGTTATCAACCTTTGTTCCCGAGTAATTGCCCTCGTAAGGTCTGAATCCGGATGCGCCGCCGTTTTGGTTCTTGATCTCAAATTCGAGCTCGAAGGTGCTCTCGGAAATTATGCTGTCTCCAATGTAAGAACTCAGATCAAATGTATATCCCGATGTAAAATCTGATACATCGCCGCCATTTGCTGTAAACATTTCAGTTCCGTCTACACGCAGAATAACGCCGCGGTCAGTATCGAGCAAAAAGCCGTTTTCCGTATCCGGTTCGATTTTTATGGTGATCATAGTATCACTATCGCCGAGCGTAATAGACGCTGAGTTGCCTTCGCCAAAATCCAGCGGAATATAATCAGCAGCCGAATCAGTTTTGTAGGATACAGTTCCGCCCTTGGGGTCGCCCTGGCAAGTGAATCTGAAATTGTCGTTGCCTGTTGTTTTCTCCTCAAAGCCGAATTCGAGCTCAAAGCTGCTTTCGGAAACAGGAGCTCCGCCAAGCAAGGTTGATAAGTCATATGTAAAACCCGAGTCTGATGTCAAAGCCGTTAAGTCATCGTTGGTCGCAGCATATTCATTACTGTTTACCCGCAATGTTACTCCGCGTCCGGTATCAAGCTGATAGTTCTGATTTGGTTCAATTTTAATGGTGATCGAAGTGTTTTCGCCAAGTGGAACAGCATCATATGCACCGTCGGTCGCGCTCACAGTTGTAAATTGTTCTGCTGAATCAAATCGGTAGGCTATATTTCCGCCTGCAACCGCATTGCTCTGACACGTTATTGTCATTTCGCCATTGTTTGCCGCAAATACGGTTGTCGGCGTTATTATCATGCATAACATCATGCATAACGCTGTCAAAAGACTTATGAAGCGACTGACAGATAATTGCCTGATTTTTTGTTTCATAATAACAGCTCCTGTTTTAACAAAGTATTAATAATACATATATTTTATCAATACAACAATTATTTTGTCAACAAAATTTCCAAACTGTCAATATGACACTTTGGAAAAATGTTGATTTATCTGAAAAAATACCTTATAATATAAATACTAAGAGATTTTCAGGCTGAATAAAGCAGAATGGAGCACTTGATGAAATTCAACGAAAAACTTAACGAATATATGGAAAGCATGAATTGCACAGCCAAGGAACTCAGCAGCACATCCGGCTTGTCACCCGCAACTCTCAGCCGCTACAAAAACGGCGAGCGTATCCCCGAAATTGACAGCGAAGCATTTGGACAGCTTTGCGAAGGTTTAGCTATTCTTTCAAAGAACAGCACCGGAACAGAACTGTCAAAAAGTGATATAGAGCGCAGCTTTTACACCTGCCCCGACATTATTGCGACAGACAAAGAGCAGTTCCGCTATAAGCTGAATATACTTATATCCGTTCTGAATATCAACATTGCAAAGCTGTGTCAATACACGAACTATGAAGCATCCGCACTTTTCAGAATAAGGAACGGCTCACGAAAAGCATCCGACCCGTTCAGGCTCGCGGCGGATATCGCAGGCTATGTATCGCGCGAATGCGGCGAGGAAAAGGACAGGCAGGTGCTTTCCGAGCTTTTCGGCTGCCGGACAGATGAGCTGTCCGATACGGCGGTGCTTTTTGAGAGGGTGAGAGATTGGCTTATTTCCGGACAAAGCCGCCCAAAGGACGAAGTGACAGACTTCCTTGGAAAGCTGAATGAATTTGACCTCAACGAATATATAAAAGCAATTCACTTTGACGAGCTGAAGGTACCGTCTGTACCGTTTCAGCTTCCGACTTCAAAGGCATACTTCGGACTTGGGGAGATGATGACAAGCGAGCTGGATTTTCTGAAAGCAACTGTTCTGTCCAAATCAAAAGAGCCTGTTATTATGTACAGCGATATGCCAATGGAAGAGATGTCAAAGGATCCGGAATTCCCGAAAAAGTGGATGTTCGGAATGGCTATGATGCTAAAAAAAGGTTTGCATCTGAATATGATACATAACCTCGACAGACCATTCAATGAAATGCTTCTCGGACTGGAAAGCTTCATTCCTATGCATATGACAGGGCAGATCTCCCCGTTTTATTTTGATAAGCCGCAAAACACCGTATTTCTGCACTTTCTCAAGGTTTCGGGAACTGCGGCACTTACAGGAGAAGCTATTGCGGGTAATCACGAAAGCGGAAAGTATTATCTGACCAAAAGCAAAGAAGAGGTCGCATACTATTG
>JBJFHQ010000365.1:0-7139 GCA_051893755.1 Oscillospiraceae bacterium | reverse complement strand
GGGGCAGGTTTCTGCCCTTTTATATTCAAAAGGAAGTGAGAACAAAATGGTTGAACTTAAAAACGTTTCGGTCACCTATCAGAACGGCGTGGAGGCTCTTCACAACGTTAATCTGACTATCCACGACGAGGAGTTTGCTTTCGTTGTGGGCGAATCCGGCGCAGGAAAAAGTACACTTATCAAGCTGCTTATCAAGGAGATAGATGCTACTTCAGGCTCGGTCAAGGTAAACGGCTTTGATCTCGGCAAGCTAAAGCAAAAGGACGTGCCTAAGCTCAGACGTACTATCGGCTTCGTATTTCAGGACTTCAAGCTTATCAATACCATGAACGTATACGATAATGTCGCCTTTGTTCTTAGGAGCATTGACGCACCTCTTAAATACATAAGAAAAAGAGTCCCCTACGTTATCGGTCTGGTAGGACTTAAGGACAAGATGAAGGCTTATCCATCCGAAATGTCCGGCGGCGAGCAGCAGCGCGTGGCTCTGGCAAGAGCTCTTGTAAATGACCCCAAGCTTATCATCGCCGACGAGCCTACGGGAAATCTTGACCCTAAAACTTCAATCGAGATAATCCAGCTGCTCCAGGGCATCAATCAGTGCGGCACTACTGTGCTGATGGTCACCCACGAGCATGAGCTGGTAAAGCGCTTCGGCGGACGTACTATCTCTATTCTCGACGGACAGATAAAATTCGATGATATAATCTGACGCTTCCGCTGCGAAGCGTTAGCCAATGCTATGCCGTCCAATAAATTGAAAGGAGGCTGCTTCTGCGGAAGCACAGTCTATAATGAGATTCAGCAGCGTTACGTACCTTGCTAAGCAGGGTCTTAAAAATATATGGACAAACAGGATAATGTCCTTTGCTTCACTGTGTATCCTGACGGTGTCCCTCCTGCTGGTGGGATTTGCCGTGCTGTTTGTGGAAAATATCAACCTCTTTGTGGGCAACATCGAGGACAAAAACGAGGTGATCCTCTTCCTTGAGGACGATATCTCCGACGAACAGATAGATGAAATGGGAAACCGTCTCAAATCTATGAGCAACATCGGCTCTGTTACCTTCTACTCCAAGGAGGAGGCCTTCGAGGATATGAAGGCAGGCATGGAAAATGCCGAGGAGCTTTTTGAATATATCGGCGATGACAGCCCTCTTCCCGATTCCTACAGGCTAAGAGTCAACGACATCAGCAAAATGAGTACAACCCTTATGCAGATAAACGAGCTTGACGGCATCTATTCCGTTAAGGCTCCTACCGATTTTGTCAGCGTTCTTACAGGCGTGCGTTCGCTGATATACATTCTCTCGCTGGTGCTTATCACAGCGCTTATCGTTGTGTGCCTTATCATCATCTCCAATACCACACGTGCAAGCGTGGATTTCAGAAAGCGTGAGATCGCCATTATGAAATACGTGGGCGCCACAAACACCTTTATCAAGATACCCTTTTTCATTGAAGGGCTTCTCATGGGCGTTTTTGCGGGAATTATCGCAACCGTTATCACATGGCTGGGATATGATGCCCTTGTGGACGTGCTCATGTCCGATACCACCCTCTGGAGCGCTCTCGGAATTTCGGGATTTATCCCCTTTTCGTCCGTTGCAGTGAGGACTGTTCTTACATATATCCTCGCAGGCGCATTTATCGGTTCTATCGGAACTGTTATCAGCACAAGAAAGTATGTTAAGGTATGACCCGATACACAATTCAGACATATAGGGAGGAATTATCAAACTATGAATAAAAGTCTGATCACCAAGATCACAGCGGCAGCTGCAGCGGCTATGCTATCTGTGACCGCTCTCAGCAGCAGCGGCATTTTATATACGGCAGACTACGAGGACGAGCTTGCATCTCTTGAACAGCGCAGAGCAGCTCTCACCGAAGAACGCGAAAAGCTGGAGGCGGAGCTGAGCGAATATCTCGACGGCGCCGAACAGCAGGACCAATACCTTGCCCTCTATGACGAGAAAATGAAGGTCCAGGAAGAGGAGATGGCTAACCTCAATGAGCAGATCGCTCTTCTGAACAGTCAGCTTGAAGAGCTGGACGCAAAGATCGCCGAAAAACAGGCTGAAGTGGACCAAGGCGTTGAGGAATTCAGAGAACGTCTCAGAGTGCTTTACATGTCCGGCGGCGACGGCGTGGCTGAGATACTTGCAGGTTCATCAAGCTTCTACGATATCCTCGCAAGAATGGAAATGGTGCAGCGCATCTCACAGCACGATAACGATATGATATCCGCACTCTGCGACAAGATCGAAGAGCTCAATGACGACAAGACTGCTCTGGAAAACCAGCGCGCCGCTCTCGACGAGAAAAAGAACGAACAGGTGGCTGTTCTTGAAAAACTCCGCGAGACCTACGCAAACCATGAGGAAACCAAAAAATGGTACGAGGAAAAGGCTGCGGCTCAGGCTGAAATGACCGACGAGCTTAAGGCACAGGAGGCTGCCGCCGAGGAAGAGCTGCAGGACTATATCCGCAAGCAGCAGGAAGAGATCGCCGCAAAAATGGCGGAAAAGAAGAAAAAACAGCAGGCTGAACAGGCAGCTAAGGAAAAGGAAGAGGCTGCCGTTACAGAGGCTCCTGTACAGGAAACTGCTCCTGCCGAAACAACTGCTGCTCCTGAGGTGACCACTGTTACGGAAACAGAAGCCGAAACAGAGGCTGCTCCCGAACCCGAAGATGATTACGATGTCTATATCCCCGATTCCTCCGACGACGAGTTCAATATTACAACAGCAGCTATTACCGAACACGAATTTGTGGACCCCTACGATACCTACGAATGGGGCAAGGTATACTATTCAAACGAGGATAACACAGGCGGTGCGGTAAGCTCGGCTTCTTCTTCAGGCAGCTCCGACAAGGGCTACGGCACAAGCTCCGTTACAGGCTTTATCTGGCCTGTTCCCACAGTCAGAAATATGACCGATACATACGGCGAAAGATACATCGTTGAGGAAGGCTCCTCCGATTTCCACAAGGGTATCGACATCAACAAGCCCGGCTGTCAGGGCGAGGCTATCGTTGCTTCTGCAGGCGGAGTTGTTATTACCGCCTCCGATACCGGCAACGGCTACGGAACTCACGTAGTTATCGACCACGGCGACAGCATAGCTACTCTTTACGGTCATATGTCAAGCACTACCGTAAGCGTCGGCGACGAGGTACAGCAGGGTCAGGTCATCGGTTACATAGGCAATACAGGCTATGCTTACGGCTACCACTGCCACTTTGAGGTCAGAGTTAACGGTCAGCATACCGACCCTCTCAACTATGTAGACGCTAATAACTGATTGATTTTGTAAAGCCATCGCTTTACAGTGAATGATCTGCACCGTGCAGCAATGCGTGGTGTAGATTTCTTCATATTTCCGCACAGGAAAGGCAGATCATATGAGTAAAAAAATTTCCCTCGGCACGGTCGTCGGATTAATGGCAATAACCGCTGCCGTGACCTTTGTCGTAACAAACAATGCAGCTCTTAACATCTTTAACGAGAAGGTCCGCTCGGTCAGCGAAAAGGAAGAGTTTTACAATAAATTATCCGAGACCGACAGCTTCGCAAGGACCTATTATGTGAACAATATCGACGAGAGCAGCATGCTCGACGATATAGTCAGAGGATATATCAACGGTCTGGACGACCCCTATGCGGTATACTACACCGCCGATGAATATGCAAATATGTCTCCCGAATACACAGGCTATCGTATAGGTCTGGGATTTACATGGGAAAAGGATGTCAGCGGCTATGTAAAGGTCACCGACGTGACTGCGGGCTCCTCCGCCGAGGAATACGGCATCAGACCCGGCGATATCATCATGGCTGTCAATAACACAAACATCATCTCATATCCGGGCGGTTATTCGGAGGCTGTCAAGCTGTTTACTGCGCAGGAGGGCACAAAGGTCAAGCTGCACATCAAGCGCATCTCCGAGGACGGCACTGCTTCATTTCTGAACGCCGACCTCATCTCCTCGCGCAACGACATTATATCCGTTACGGGACGCATCAAGGGAAATATCGGCTACATTCACATAACCGAATTTAACGCCACTACTCCCGAACAGTTCTCCGACGTGCTTAGGCAGCTTAAGGAAAAGGGCGCGGAAAAGTACATCTTCGATGTGAGAGACAACAGCGGAGGCACCATTGAAAGTCTTACGGCGGTTCTGGAAGAGATACTTCCTCCCTGCGAGGCGGCGAGAGCTTTTTACAAAACAAATGATGAGCCGCTGGTAGTTACCGTGGACGAGGACTATCTCAGCGCACCGATGACCGTTCTGATAAACAACGGCACAAAGGGCGAAGCGGAGCTTTTCACGTATATTCTCAAGGACGAAAAATCCGCCGTGACGGTGGGAAAGACATCCTATGGAAAGGGTGTTTTACAGGAGACCTACAAGTGCTCCGACGGAAGTGCTGTGAAATTCTCGGTGGCGTCCATGCAGACCAAAAGCCGCTTCAATTTCACGGGTATTGGCATCAAGCCCGACTATGATGTGGCACAGGACGCACAGATCGACCCATTCAAGCTGTCCACAACAGAGCAGGAGCTGTACGACCTGCAGCTTATCAAGGCGTATGAAGTTATTGAGAATCTGATATAGACCGAGGTGTTAAAATGTTTGAACAGCTTAAGGAATTCGGCGCAGCATATATCGTCTTTATGGTGCTGGTAGTGGTGGTGTTTTTCATGGACGCGTTCGTTATCGTCAATGTTCTGACCAAACGCAAAAAGGACCTTACCGACTACGCCGAATTTATGATAAAATTTACCAAGATAATCATGCTGGCAGCTATCGGAGTTTACTTTATCCTGCAGACCCTCGACGATCAGCTTCTTTACGGAGTGAAGGTGCTCCATATAGTTATCGGCGTAATGGCGCTTCTTGACGCAGCAGCAAGTCTGTTCGTCAAGCTGAAATTCCGCTATGACCGGGTTCACGGCGTTGTCGTCAAGCCCGAGGAAAAGGACCTGATGTGATGTTTTTTAAAAAGAAGTCCAACATCTACAAGGATATTGTAAATATTCTTTCGGAACAGGGATATTCGGACGAGTATCTTTCCGCATTAAAGGCTGCAATGGAAAAGGCAAAAACTCCCGCGGAGATCGCCGAGGGACAGAATATGCTGGGAACGGCGCTGCTTTTCCGCGGCGAGCTCGACGAAGCATATGACACTTTCTCGCAGACCGACGATGAAAAGATATCAAAGCTCTTAAAACAAAGCTTTGCTGCAAATTATCTGCTCTGCATGTTTCTGCTGAACAAGTTCCGCGAGGCAGATGAGCTTTTTGTGCGGCTCAATAAGGAGCTGCTGGACGAGAATAATCTGCTGATGCGCCGCTCTATGGGAATACATCAGTTTATCGCAGGCAATTATGACGCTGCGCTGACCATCTTCCTTAAAGCGTACAAGGATTCTAAGAAAATCGAACAAAGCGACAGCTCGAGAAATTCCTCCATGCTGGGGTTCTGTCTGGTCCGCACACTTTTAAAGCTGGATATGTACGAGGGCGCGGCGGATTATCTGCCCGCACTGTCCCCTATTTCGGACAAGGGGCAGCTTGGGGTGCTCTGCGGGAAAATGAAGCGGACTGTTGCGGATAAGACTGCGAATAAAAATAAGCGTAAGAAGAAAAGATGATACAAAAATAACCTTAGAAGTCTGGTTGCTTCTAAGGTTATTTTATCATTATCAGAAAAGTATCTCAGTCAATCTCTCGGGAGATATCTCCTTTTCGGGCATGAAATCGTCCGAAGCAGCATAATCGGCTATGCTCCTGATATACGCCGAAAGCTCGGGCGACTTTCCCGTCTTGTCGGGGTCGGCTGCACAGACGATAATGTTTCCTCCGCCGCACTTCGCCTCGAAAAGCAGCGCCAGCTTATGATTGCGCTCCACATTGTCTATGGTGCGGACTATCGGGTCGATGTCTGTTCCGTCAAGTACCATGCATCTGCTGTTTGTGATGATGTCGTACCACTGGGGCGTGGTGTATGTATCCGAGATAAAGCCCTTTAATGCGCCGTGGGTATTGCGGGCGGATATGCCCAGCGTGCCCGTAGGAATAGGTCTGCCCATGGACTCGGATATTCTTCGGAACATTCCGAAATTCCAGAAATCGGTACAGTACACACTGTCGATGCCCTTGACCTTTTCCGTTACGAGAAGCACGTTTTTCTTTTCGGAAAGCTTCTCTAAAGCCGCAAACTTGTCTGCAGTAACAAACAGACTGTCGGTGGAAAGGTCGCCGATATTGACATACTCCTTCGGGAAGAGATAAAGCTCGTACTCGTTTCTGATATCGCCCATTTTAAGGGAAAGCTTCGCCTTTTCCTGCTTCTCGGCGGAAATATCTGCGGTGACGATGCCTATCGTATATACGCCGTTTTCCCTGACTGCTTCACAGCTGAGCGCATACTTCTTTCCGAGAAATTCTATCTCGGCGGTCATTCCCGAAATATCGGCGCTTCCGAAATGAGAAATGATTATCTCTGCGGTAAATTCATCTCCGTCATACAGCACAAAGCTCGGAAATGCTGCCATTATCACCGTTTCACCGTTGAAATAGTTCCACTCCTCGCGGGAAATTATCCCCTTTGGCTCCATGAAGGAATTGAGGATACCCACCATTGCAGTGCCCTGCCCCGTGAAATCCTGTATGTCAAGGAGCTGATAGCCCGACAGACATCGGCTCCTTCTTGCAGCTTCGATCTCCAGCTTATAGCACTGCGCCGCCAGACGTCCAGAATCCATGAAATTTGCCTTCGCATACTCTCCCATTCCCGCAGCATTCAGCCGATCGCGGAAAACCTCTAAATTGCGCGCTTTGAGCACTCCTGTGTACTTATCTATCTCATCATAGTCGGGATAGGTGTAATACTGTCCCACCTCGTGGGAGATCACAGGCTTCTGCGGTATATATCTTCCGCCGCCGTTGGTCTTGACCTTTTTCACACCCGTGCCGTACTGTATCTCGATCTCGCCGTTTTCGTCGGCTTCTCCCGTTTCGGAGCCGCTGCTGAAAAATACGTCGTAATTATGCACGGTATTGGGCTTGTCTGTCTGAACAAATCCCAGCGGTGCATCGCACATCGCATAGGAGCCGCGAATCAGA